>NZ_CAWMDN010000182.1:0-677 GCF_963866575.1 Aeromonas sp. L_1B5_3 | reverse complement strand
AGAAAGCGAAGCAAGCCAGCATAAGGGTGAGCTGGGCAGCTACTTTCTTGAGCAAGTGGGTAAATACAAACGAGGTTAATTATCTCAAGCTGGACTGAACGCGCCTCAGTGGACGATCTTGCCATCACGCATCCGCCTGAAAACACGACATGTTAAAAACCTCAGTATCGAGGCTGAGCGGCTGGCCCGGTATAGTCAATCGAGTTCACGTCAGAGGAGAGATGCAATGAGTCACCAACCCGGCTTTTGGTTAGCGACACGCCAGTGGTCGCTGGCCGCACTGCTGCTGAGCCTAACGCCGCAAGTCGTGTTTGCAGCCGACTGCACCTATCGAAAAGATGCATTGGGCCATACCCGCTATCAATGTGACGATGGCAAGCAGGGCACCTTACGTGAGGATGCGCTTGGCAACATCAAAGACTCGGGAACCGGAACGACCTGGCGTAAGGACGCGCTCGGCAATCTTAAGAGGAGCGATGGCACTACCTATCGGCAAGACGCGCTGGGCAATATTCGCGGCAGCAATGCCAAAACCGGTGAACGGGTGACATGGCGTGAAGATGCACTTGGTCAGTTGCGTGCATCTGATGGCACCGTCTGTCGAACCAACGCGCTGGGGCAACTCAAATGCCGTGGCGAGAGCACACCGCCGGCCTTGCTGGAAGGCAAATGATGGC
>NZ_CAWMDN010000181.1:0-314 GCF_963866575.1 Aeromonas sp. L_1B5_3 | reverse complement strand
CACCACTACCGACGAGCCAAAACCATCACGCTGATCCTCGATAACTACATCATTCACAAAAGCCAACAGACCGAGCGATGGTTGAAGAAGAACCCCAAGTTTTGCTTGGTGTTCCAGCCGGTTTACAGTCCTTGGGTTAATCACATAGAACGGTTGTGGCACAAGATGCATGAAACCATCACGCGCAATCATCAATGCAGAGGGATGGCCAACCTGCTGGCTCGAGTGAAACACTTCATGGATACCGTGTCTCCTTTCCCCGGGAATGGCTATGGCACAGCGAAGGTGTAGCACTATTAGGATCAGTTATTTAG
>NZ_CAWMDN010000180.1:0-10330 GCF_963866575.1 Aeromonas sp. L_1B5_3 | reverse complement strand
CCACTATTCCCTCCTTTCGGTATGTAATTACAGTCATTTTTGGATGATTCACAACCATTGGTACTGGATTACTCGCAGCCACCCATCCCCATTACCGGGCTACAGCCCCGCAGGTAAGGACCATATTGACCACTCCCTCCTCCATCTGGACATCAATGGTAAAGCCGAGTCGCTTGGCGAGGGTTACCATGCCGCGATTGCTCGGCATGGTCATGCCGGAGAGCTGGCCAATGCCCTGCTCGCTGGCGTAGCGGATGATCTTCTCCATCATCAGTTTGCCGAGTTTTAACCTCTATCCTTCAGCTCAGAGAGCAGTTGGGGTAGGAAACAGTGTGTTTACAGTGAGGCGGCATATGAAGCGCCATGAAAGGTAAAGTGATGGGATATAGAGAGGGGATAAAAACAAAAAGCCCACGCAACTTGCGTTGCATGGGCTCGGAATAAATGGCGGAGGAGGTGGGATTTGAACCCACGGATGGTCGCCCATCGCCGGTTTTCAAGACCGGTGCATTCAGCCGCTCTGCCACCCCTCCGCAGCAGTGCGGCGAATATTACCACGCTGATCAGGGTTGTAAATCCCCGGCTGGTTCGATTGCTGGTTAATTGCACGAAATGACCGATTAAATGGGCAAACTGGTTGGAATGAGTGCTTTTTTGACCTGATTGCTTGACTTGAAAAGAGAGTCCACCACTATAGTGGCCTCCATCATATCCTCTGCAAGATAACATTATGACTATTAAAAATGCCCTGTTTTGCGCTCTGGCGGGCGTAACCTTGCTGGCATCGCCGGTACAGGCGAGCGAGCTGACCAAGAGTGATGTCGAGCAGATCGTTCGTGACTATCTGGTCAAGAACCCCGAGATCCTGGTCGAGATGTCCAATGCCCTGCGTGCCAAGCAGGAGAGTCAGCAGGCCGAGAGCGATAAGGCGCTGATCAAGGCCCATGCCCAGCAGCTTTATGGCAACAAGGATCCCGAAATGGGCAATCCGAAGGGGTCGCTGACGATTGTCGAGTTCTTTGATTACAACTGCGGTTACTGCAAGCGGGCACATCCGCTGGTCGAGCAGCTGATGGCTGAGGACAAGGATATTCGCTACATCTACAAGCAGTTCCCGATCCTGAGCGAAACCTCCTATTTCGCCGCGCGTGCCGCACTGGCCGTTCAGTTGGGTCAGCCCGACAAGTACCAGGCTTTCCATGAGAAGCTCTATGCCCATCAGGGCCCGCTCTCCGATGAAGCGCAGGTCAAGAAGGTGGCGGAAGAGGCTGGTGTTAACTGGAGCAAGGTAGAGGCCAAGATCAAGGATGGCAGCATCGATCAGAATCTGGGCACCAACCGGGCTCTGGCTGAAGCGCTCGGTATTTCCGGTACTCCCGCCTTTATCATCGGTGACCAGATCCTGCGTGGTGCACCACGGGATCTGGCAAGCCTGAAGAGCTTTATCAAGGATGTGCGTGCTGGCAAAAGCATCCAGTAACGCGCTTGTATCCTGACGGAATAAAAAGAGGGTCGGTATTGCTACCGGCCCTCTTTTCTTTATGTCCCGAGTCACAGGTGGTCGTCGCGAAAGGACCATAACAACGTGCGCAGGACTCGACCTCTCGGTCTCAGTAACAAGTATTAGCAGAGTCGTTCGACTTCCATTCGTATTTATTTAAGCGTCCCGCAGTCGCCTGTGAGAGTTGCTTAATTCAGGTCAGGATTTTTTCTGCTGCCTGCCTTAGAATCGCGTCCCTTGCAGGAGAAAACCCCTATGTTAGTTGATATTTTGCGGCTTGTTTTTATAGCTGGCGGTTTGGTATTCATCTTTATGCTGGTACAAGCGTGCTGGCAAAAACGATGCAACGGGACTTTTGAGTCCACACCTTTCTGGCCGGTGGCGCTGATCGGCGGTGTTGCCAACTTTCTCGATACCCTGGGGGTTGGCAGCTTTGCGGTCAAAACAGCTTGCTACAAGCAGTTCAAGCTAATCGATGATCGTCTGTTGCCGGGGACTCTCAACGGCCAGTGTGTGTTGCCGACCGTGACTCAGTCGCTGATCTTTGTTGGCGCAGTAGCGGTGGAGCCGCTGACGCTGATCAGCATGATGATTGCTGCCGCAGCCGGTGCTGCCTGGGGGGCGCGTCATGTCGCCTCGTTTGATCGGCAGACCATCCGGCTGGTGATGGCGGTCTCTCTGCTGGTCGTTGCCGGACTGATTTTTGCCGGCCTGCTCGGCCTCTTCCCGGTCGGTGGCGAGGCCATGGGGCTCAGTGGCTACAAGCTGGTGATCGCCCTGATCGGCAACTTTATCTTCGGTGTCCTGATGAATGTGGGGATCGGTCTGTTCGCTCCCTGTATGACACTGGTCTATTTGCTCGGGATGAACCCGCTGGCGGCGTTCCCCATCATGATGGGCTCTACCGCGGTACTTAGCGTCTTCTCCGCAGGCACCTTTATCCGCAAGGGGGCATTTGATGCCAAGGCGGTGCTGGCGGTTGCCATCTTTGGCCCCATCGGTGTGGTGCTGGCAGCCATGCTGGTCAAGTCGATGGATATGGCGATGCTGAAGTGGCTGGTTGCCTTTATCGTCATCTATACCTCCTGGACCATGTACGCCTCCTGGCGGGCTGCTCGTCGCCCCAGCGCGCAGCTGGCTGCGGATATCGCTGGTTAGCCTGCACCAGTGCCGCTTCCGCTCTGGCCCCGAGAAAGACATAGAGTCCGAGGGCCAGCAGCAATCCCACCGCACACCCCATCACCCCAATCGCAGGCCAGAGCAGCTCGCTCTGGCCGAGCGACCCTTTGAATAGCAGCAACAACCCTTCGATAGAGACCGCGATCAGGATGGCGGCGATAAAGCGAGTGATGGTGCGTCTTATGGCGCTGTGGCGGAAGATATCCTTATGCAGCAGCACCTCCTCCTCCAGAATGGTTTTGCCCAGATCGAATACCGCCAGTGCCAGCGTCAGAAAGATAATGGCGCTGAGTGCCCCCAGTCGGTTCTGCTGCGCCCCGCATAGCAGCAGATAGAGCTGTTCCAGTCCGTGCCAGATGAGCGTCGCAACGATGAGGAACAGCGCCATGCTGAGTACCACATAGATGGCCTTGAACCAGGGCATGGCGCGGCGTCGTTCTCTGTCTCCCATCAGCCAGGCGATCAGTTGATTGAGGCAGAGGGTAAGCTCTCGCCCCTCTCCGCGAGCGATCAGTTGCAAGCGGTTCTGCGTGCTCGGGCGTGGCGACAGGATGCAAGCTGGCCCCTGATAGCGGTCGATGCTGATGATAAAGGGGTACTCCTTGAGCGCAGAAAGAGGTGCGCCGAGCAAACCATGGATCAGTGGCGTCAGCTCGACCTGATACTCCTGATAACGTCGCAATACATCGATGGGGCTCATCTCTGCCATATGGACCTCGGTGACGTGGGCTCCTGTAGCGGATGTGCAAATAGTGGGCCCGATATATGACAGGCTGAGCGGGAGCATTTGCACCAGAGGGTGGCAAATAAGCGGGATAGGAGGTCGGGGTGCACCAGAAGCGGGCGTAGATTGCAGATATGGAAAAGGGCCCGTGACGGGCCCTTTGGCGACAAGCAGCGGCGATTTAGCCGGCCAGCTTGGCGAAGGTGCGCTCGGCGGCTGCCAGAGTGTGTTCAATCTCCTTGTCGCCGTGAGCCAGCGACAGGAAGCCGGCCTCGTAGGCGCTCGGCGCCAGATAGACGCCTTCTTCGAGCATCAGGTGATAGAAGCGCTTGAAGCGTTCCATATCGCAGCGAGTGACCTGCTCGTAGCGAGTAATTTCGGGCTCGTCGGTGAAGAAGAAGCCGAACATGCCACCCACATAGTTGATAGCGAGCGGGATGCCGTGTTTGGCGGCGGCGGCTTTCAGCCCTTCTGCAACACGGGCAGTCTTGGCGCTCAGCTGCTCATAGAGACCCGGCTCCAGCAGCAGATCCAGCATGGTGAGGCCGGCCGCCATGGCCACCGGGTTGCCGGAGAGAGTACCGGCCTGATAGACGGGGCCGGTCGGGGCGATGTGCTGCATCACCTTCTTCTTGCCGCCGAAGGCGCCTACCGGCATGCCGGCACCGATGATCTTGCCGAGGGTGGTGAGATCCGGGTCGATGTTGTAGTGGCCCTGAGCACCACGCAGGGAGACGCGGAAGCCGGTCATCACCTCGTCCAGGATCAGCAGGGCGCCGAACTCGTCACAGATGGCGCGCAGCCCCTCCAGGAAGCCGGGTACCGGCGGGATGCAGTTCATGTTGCCTGCGACCGGCTCGACGATGATACAGGCGATCTCGCTGCCGTACTGGGTAAAGGCTTCGCGCACCGAGTCCAGATCGTTGAAGACGCAGGTCAGGGTATGCTTGGCGAAATCGGCCGGTACGCCCGGGCTGTTGGGCTGACCCAGGGTCAGGGCGCCGGAGCCAGCCTTGACCAGCAGGGAGTCGGCGTGGCCGTGGTAGCAGCCTTCGAATTTGACGATCTTGTCGCGACCGGTGTAACCGCGGGCCAGACGGATGGCGCTCATGGTCGCCTCGGTGCCGGAGTTGACCATCCGTACCTGCTCCATGGAAGGGACGATCTGGCGCACTTTTTCGGCCATCAGCACTTCGATCTCGGTCGGTGCACCGTAGCTCAGCCCTTTTTCCACTGCCTTGATGACGGCGGCCTTGATGGCCGGGTGGTTGTGGCCCAGCAGCATGGGGCCCCAGGAGCCGATGTAATCCACGTAGGCTTGACCATCCACATCATAGAGGTAGGCGCCATCGGCGTGATCGATGAAGCGGGGTGTACCGCCGACCCCATTGAAGGCGCGGACCGGTGAGTTGACGCCACCCGGAATGGTCTGGCGGGCCTGTTCAAACAGCTGATCTGATTTTGACATGGATCATCCTTAATGGGATTTTGGTCGTCACGCAGGAGAAAGCAGTCGATCGAGACTCGGCAGGTAGGGGCATCAGGAGTATGCTTTGCGCTCTCGCCACCCGGACTCTCGGTCTGCTCCCGTGACAAAAATTTAACGGGCCGACTATAGCAGAAAGCCCCAGCCCTGGGCAGCCGAGCAACGCGCCGGGTGATCCTGATCTCAGCTAGCTGACGATATGGTGTTTCCAAGTTGGTGTAACAAGATGGCGCAACAAGCTCTCTCCTCTTCCGAACCGTCCGCCTCGCCGCGTGGGCCGGTTTCCCGAATCATTCGGCAAGACAGGATGCCCTTGCTGGTTCTGCTGCTGGCGGCACTGGTCGGCACCCTGGCCGGGCTGGTCTGCGGCCTGTTCGAGTCAGGCGTGCACTGGCTGGCAGAGCAGCGGCTCGCCCTGCTGGCTGATCGCCCATGGTGGCAGCTCGGCCTGCTTGGCTTTGGCTTCAGCGCCATGCTGGGGTGTATCGGCTACTTCCTGACCCATACTTTTGCCCCCGAGGCCGGTGGCTCCGGCATTCCCGAAATAGAGGGGGCGATGGAGGACCTGCGTCCGGTGCGGTGGTGGCGGGTGTTGCCGGTCAAGTTCTTCGGTGGCGTGTGTACCCTGAGCTCCGGCATGGTGCTGGGACGGGAAGGGCCTTCGGTGCAGATCGGCGGCAACCTCGGCAAGATGGTGGCGGATATCTTCCGGCTGCCCAAGGAGCATGGCCACGCCTTGCTGGCTGCCGGAGCGGCGGGCGGTCTGGCGGCGGCCTTCAATGCACCGCTGGCGGGCATTCTGTTTGTGATGGAGGAGATGCGGCCGCAGTTTCGCTACTCCTTCCTAGCCATCAAGGCGGTGGGGATCTCCGCCATCATGGCGACCCTGATGCTGCAAAACATGAAGGGGCAGGGGGCGGTGATCACTCTGCCGCACTACGATGCACCAGCCCTCAAGGCGCTCTGGCTATTCCTCTTTATGGGGGCCACCTTCGGCGTATTGGGCTTTGTTTTCAACAAGCTGGTGTTGGCCTGTCAGGATGGCTATCTGGCGCTGCACCAGAACAAGCGCCACCGTTTTGTTGCCATCGGTATGCTGGTTGCCGGTACTTTCGGCGTGCTGTCGCTGTTTGCCCCCTCGGTAACGGGCGGCGGCACTGAGCTCATTCCTCATCTGATGGGGGGCGAGTATGCGATGGCGACCCTCTTCCTTATCTTCTCCATCCGTCTGGTGGCAACCCTGATCTGCTTCTGCTCCGGCGCGCCCGGCGGGGTGTTTGCGCCGACCCTGGCCCTCGGCACCCTGTTTGGCGTGGTGTTTGGTCATCTGTTCCACGCGGCTTTTCCGGAGCTTGGCATCGAGCCCGGCGCCTTTGCCATTGCCGGCATGGGAGCGTTGTTTGCCGCGACGGTGCGAGCGCCCATCACGGGTATCGTGCTGGTCACCGAGATGACCGACAACTACCAGCTGATCCTGCCGATGATGATCACCACCATGGGAGCCACTCTTGTGGCGCAAGCGCTGGGCGGTCGTCCTATCTATTCCCAGATCCTTGAGCGAACTTTACGGCTTGCCGCGCGTCAAAAGCGGGGTGATGGCAGTGTGGCCACCAGTTAATTTTCACCATCACCACCTGTGACTTCGGTTAGGGCGGTATAGTGAAAGGAGGTCGCAGTTACCGCTGTGAGGCAAATAACGGGAAAGAGGGCTATGTCCAACCTATTGAAGTTATTGGTGGTGTTCGCAGTAGGTGGTCTGGCCGGTTATTTTGCCGGCAACCATCAGGATCTGGCGCAAAGCAGCTTGCTGGGGGTTCAGCAGGAGACGCTGGATCGCCAGAGCAATGCTATCAGCCAGCTCAAGACGGATCTCGGTCTCAAGGATACCCAGCTCGCCACCCAGCGAGCCGCCTTCGAGCAGCTGCAGACCACCCTGAAGAGTCAGGAGGCGCAGGTGCAGGAGCTCAAGCGCCAGCTGGCCTTTTTCGAGCGGATTATGCGCCCGACTGGCGAGCAGGTTGGGGTGGTAATCGACAACCTGACCCTGCAGGAGAGCAGCATTCCGGGCCGCTACCACTATCGATTGGCTTTGACCCAGCCCGCCAAGAAGCGCGAGCTGTTTCGCGGTCAGGTGCAGATCCGGGTCGAGGGGAGCCTTGGCGACAAGCCAAAAGTGCTGTCCGGGCGAGATCTGGGCATGAAGGTGAGCGAGTGGCGCTACTCCCTGCGCTATTTCCAGTTGCTGGAGGGAAACTGGCAACTGCCGGAAGGGTTTGTGCCGGATCGGATCCGGGTCACCATCAACAAGGATGGCCGGCAACCGGCGCAGGAGCTGCTGGTTGAGTGGGCCGATGCGCTTAAGCCGCTAGTCGCCGCACCGCCTGCTCCGGTGCCCGCTGCAGGTTAAACGTGGTGAATACTTGAACTGAATGGTCGGGTATTGGATAATTTCGCGGTTTCCATGTTTGTGGATCTAATGGTTGTGAGGTCAGTAATGAGTGCAGTAGCAGAAGCCCCGCTGCCCATCCAGATGACGGATGCGGCGGCCAACAAGGTGAAGAACCTGATCACCGAAGAAGAGAATCCGGAGCTCAAGCTGCGGGTCTATATCACGGGTGGGGGCTGCTCTGGTTTCCAGTATGGCTTTACCTTTGATGAGAAGATCAACGACGGCGATACCGTGGTCGAGAAGAATGGCGTCACCATGGTGATCGATCCGATGAGTCTCCAGTATCTGGTTGGCGGCAGTGTGGATTACACCGAGGGGCTGGAAGGTTCACGCTTTACCGTGACCAACCCCAATGCAACCACTACCTGTGGTTGTGGGTCCAGCTTCTCCATCTGATCGCTCCCGACGATCAGACGCAACGGCTCTCGGCAACGAGGGCCGTTTTTCCTTGTGCAGATGGTTGAGTGGAAATAAAAAGGCGCCGATGAGGCGCCTTTTTGATTGGTACAGTTAGCGGGAGCTTGCTGCCGCTACCAGTGGAACCCTGTTCACCGCCTTGCCCATGTAGGCGAGGGTGATGGTCACAATGATGCAGGTGAAGCTCAGCCACATGTAGGGGAGGTAGTCGAGGGTGGCCACACCCAGTACCCCGGCCATAAAGATGCCGTTGTCGCTCCAGGGCACCATGCCGCAGGTAAGGGTGCCGCCAAACTCGGCGTTGCGAGAGAGGTTCTTGCGTGCCAGTCCCAGCCGATCGTAGTTCTTGGCCATGATCTTGGGGGTCAGTATCAGCGATACATACATGGCGGAGCCGAACACGTTGGCCAGGAAAGCGGTGCCAATGGTGTGGGTTGTCAGGCTGCCGGCACTGTTGATGCGCTTCTCGAAGGCGCTGGCGATGACGGAGAGGATACCTACTTTCTCCAGCAGGCCGCCAAAGCCCAGACCGAAGATGATGACAGCGACCGAGCCCAGCATGGACTCCATCCCGCCACGACCGAGGATGTTGTCGATGAAGTCGATGCCGGAGGTAATGGCAAACGGGCTGTAGGCAGAGTGCATCGCTTTCACCGGATCCATGTCCTGGAACAGGATGGCCCAGATCAGGCCAAGCAGGGCGCCGAAGCTGATCACCGGGAAGGCGGGCTTGCGGTTGGCCAGGAGGCCCAGCACCAACACCACCGGCACGATGGCCAGCGGAGTGATGTTGAACTGCTTGTCGAGCGCTTCCATCACCAGACTGACCTGCTCCAGGCTGACGTTGCCCGAATACTGCATGCCGACCACGGTAAACAGCACAGCGGTAATGATGTAGGAGAGCAGGCTGATAGGCAGCATCCCCTTGATATGCTCCACCACGTCGACGTTGGACATGGTGGATGCCAGCACCACGGAGTCGGAGAGCGGGGAGAGCTTGTCACCGAAATAGACGCCGGAGAGCACGGCACCGGCAACCAGAGGCGCAGGTACGCCGAGGCTGTGGCCAATCCCCATCATGGCGATACCGGCGGTGGCGGCCGAACCCCAGGAGGTGCCGGTGGCCAGCGAGGTCAGCGAGCAGATGATCAGGGTCGCAAGCAGGAAGATGGAAGGGTGAATCACCTTGAGGCCGAAGTAGATGATGCTGGGCACGATGCCGCCAGCGATCCAGGTACCGACCAGTGCGCCGACGGAAACCAGGATCAGGATGGCCCCCATCCCCTTGGATACCCCATCAACGGCGGCTTGCTCCAGGGATTTGTAGTCATGACCGAGCTTGATACCAAGCCCCATGATGACGAACCAGGCGATGAACAGTGCCAGCTGGATAGGCAGATCGAGCACGCTGGTGAACGAGAATGCCAGAGCCAGAAAAATGGCCAGACAGGCAAACACCTGCGACATGCTCGGCAATCGGATGTGGTTGTGTTGGTTTTGCATAGATACTTCCTAAACTCTTGCTCGCCAAGGTTGGCTCCTCTCATCCTGTGGATACGTATATCCCGAGGGGCCAACCCAAAAAGAGGCCGCAATCTACCACAAAGTGGGAGGGTTAAAGCCTAACCAAATTGGCAAAATTGCACTTTTGATTGAAAAAATCACAGAATTGTTGATCTCATAACCCGTTTTTGAGCGCTTTATTGGCATAAAAGCCTATTTTGAGTCTTGCGCTGGAGGATGGTTGCATCTCTCATTTATGAATATGATAATTATTATCATTATCTCTGTGGGGGAGGAAAAAGATGAACTGGGTGGTGCGGGGAGTGATGCTGCTAGCCGGGCTGGTTGTGCTCGGATGGGGCCATGACAAAGAGTACGGCATCTGGAGTCTGGGTTTTCTGCTGGCTGCCTGGATGATGCTTGAACCCAGATTGAAACCAGCACTGATCCTGTTGCCAGTGGCAGGGCTGACCGGCGTGGTGGCCCTGCTCTGGCAGCATACCGGCTAGTAGGCGTTATGCGTGTTTGACGGGAGCCTGCTTGATCTTCTGTTGGGCCTGCTTGAGCGATTCAACGACATTTTTCTCCATTTCGCTCCGTTTGGCATCGGTCAGGAAGTAGATCATGTCGACATCGTGGCGAATATAGTGGGAGGGGAGCTGGTTGAGGGTGAGGCAGCAGAGATCGGCCATCTGGTCGCTGCTGAGTTTTTGCTGCAGACCCTGCTTTTCAATCTCCTTGAGCACCAGATGCTCGTAGAAGTTGTGAATGTCGGTATCCAGTATCATATGCGTTCCTTGGCATGGCGATGGGCGGTGAGTCGTCAAAAGCATAGCCATAACAAGGAGTAAAAACAAAAGGCCCGTCACTTTCGTGATGGGCCTTTTGCGTAATGAATGGTGCGAAGAGAGGGACTCGAACCCTCACATCCGTGGGACACTAACACCTGAAGCTAGCGCGTCTACCAATTCCGCCACCTTCGCACACTGATTTTTTCCAGCTGGTTTTTAAATGCGGTTGGAGCGCATCGCTCTGTTTTTACATGTCAGAATCATGGTGCGAAGAGAGGGA
>NZ_CAWMDN010000179.1:0-2956 GCF_963866575.1 Aeromonas sp. L_1B5_3 | reverse complement strand
ATGCTGGCGGCCGGATTGAGAGCTCTGGCCGACCAGCTCGGCAGCCCGGCCCGATTGCTGCTGGCGGCCGGGGTCGATGACCCCGACCACCCCATCGGCACCGACGCCATCGCGGTGATGAGTGCGATTGAAGAAGCGGATGACGGCAGTGGTGTGCTGGTGCTGATGGACTTGGGCAGCGCTCTGCTGAGCGCCGAGACCGCCCTCGAACTGCTGCCCCCGGAGCTGAGCGCGAGGGTGCGGCTCTGCCCCGCCCCGCTGGTCGAGGGCACTCTGGCCGCTGTGGTGGCGGCCGGTTCCGGCCTGACGCTGGATGAGGTGGCAGCCGAGGCGCTCGGCGCGCTGGGCCCGAAACAGGCGATGCTGCCAGCCAGCGCGGCGCAGGCTGCTACCGAGACGGCCCCCGTTGCCGACGACGGCTGGCTGCGCTGCGAAGTGGTGGTGGATAACCCCCACGGCCTGCATGTGCGCCCCGCCGCCCGGCTGGTGGCCGCCCTCAAGCCCTTTGCCGCCGAACTCAAACTGCAAAAGGGGGATAAAGAGGCCAATCCCCGCAGTCTGACCCGGCTCGCCATGCTCAACGTGCGTCAGGGCGACCAGCTCACCCTGCTGGCGCGCGGCGAGGATGCCACCGCCGCACTGACCTGCTTCCAGCAGCTGGCCGCCGAGCGCTTCGGCGACTGACGCCACTGCTTCAAGGTGCTGCACTCGCTCGCTGAGCCTGTGCAGCACCATTCAAGACGAAGGAGTCCCCGGCACTGCCGCCCCTTCGCCCCGATTCTTAATTCATAAAGAGAGAGGGATAAAATATGGACCGCATTATCATCAGCCCCAGCAAATACGTACAAGGCAACGGGGCCCTCGCCAATATCGGCAACTACGTCAAAGCGCTCGGCAGCAAGCCGCTGATCCTGGCCGACGCCTTCGTCACCAAGCTGGTCGGCGATACCGTGGCTACAAGCTTCCACGGCGCCGGTATCAAGCCCGAGTTCGACTGCTTCAACGGCGAGTGCTCCCGCCCCGAGATCGACCGCCTGCTGGCCCGCTGCCAGCAGACCCCGTTTGACGTCATCATCGGCATCGGCGGCGGCAAGACGCTGGATACCGCCAAGTCGGTCGCCTTCTACCAGAAGGTGCCGGTGGTCATAGTGCCGACCATCGCCTCCACCGATGCCCCCACCAGCGCGCTGGCGGTCATTTACACCCCGGAAGGGCAGTTCAGCGAATACCTGATGATCCCGACCAACCCCAACATGGTCATCATGGATACCGGCGTGGTCTCCCGCGCCCCGGTGCGGCTGTTGGTCTCCGGCATGGGGGATGCGCTCTCCACCTACTTCGAGGCGCGCGCCAACAAGGTGTCCGGTTGCAAGACCATGGCCGGTGGCGCCTCCACGCTGGCGGCCCAGGCCATCGCCGAGCTCTGCTACAAGACCCTGCTGGCCGATGGCTACAAGGCCAAACTGGCGGTGGAGCAGGGGCTCTGCACCAAGGCGGTGGAGAACATCATCGAGGCCAACACCTATCTGAGCGGTATCGGCTTCGAGAGCAGCGGGCTGGCCGCCGCCCACGCCATCCATAACGGCCTGACCCAGCTCGCCGAATGTCACCACCTCTACCACGGTGAAAAAGTGGCATTCGGTACCCTGGTGCAGCTGGTGCTGGAAAACGCGCCGATGGCGGAGATCGAAACGGTGCTGGGTTTCTGCCGCTCGGTGGGCCTGCCGACCAACCTGCATATGATGGGGGTCAAGGAGCTGGATATGGCACGCCTGATGGAGGTGGCCAAAGCCTCCACCGCCGAGGGCGAAACCATCCACAATATGCCGTTCAAGGTCACTGCCGAGGATGTGCTGGCGGCCATCGTCACCGCCCACCAGCTGGGGCTGTAACCGAGCCACGACTGACCCTGCAATATAACAAGGCCCCGCATCTGCGGGGCCGTTTCGTTTTCTGCGGGCCGGTTCGCAACGGCCTTAATAACCGTCAGCCGTGATAGTCGGCGGGATCGATCTCGAGCAGTTTGAGCCGCCGCCAGAGGGTGGTGCGACTGATGCCAAGATGCTGGGCCATCTGGCTCACCTGTCCCTTGCAGGCGTGGGCGCAGCGCAGGATGGCTTGCCGCTCCAGCTCCGCCAGCGTGAGCAGCGGTTGCCCCACTACCTCGTCCTCTACCCGCTGATAGCCGTGGCGAATGGCAGCGGGCAGCGCCTCGGGCGGGATCGGCCCCTGACCGGCGTGGAGCAGCGCATGCTCGACGGCGCTGCGCAACTCCCCCAGATTGCCGGGCCAGGGATAGGCCAGCAGACAGTCGAGGGCCGCCGGACTGAACTGGCGTACCGGCTCGCGCCCCTGCGCCGCCAACTGCTGGCTGATAAGGCCCGGCAGATCCGCCGCGCGCTCCCTCAGCCCCGGCAGCCACAGCTCGCACGCCTGCAAGGCATAGAGCAGCTGGCGGCCAAACAGCCCCTCCTGCACCAGCTGCTCCAGCGGGGCGCTGCTGGTGGCGATGATCCGCACCTTGAGCGGCAGGATACGGGCCGAATCGAAGCGCTGGATGCGGCCGGTCTTGAGCAGTTGCAGCAGCGCCGCCTGCATGGGGGCAGAGAGACACTCCACCTGCTCCAGCACCAGCGTGCCGCCGTGGGCCAGCTCGAACTTGCCCGCCCGCTCCTGCCCCGCCTCATCGGAACCCATCAGCTCCAGCGCCATCCGCTCGCTCGGCAGCGCCTTGCAGTTGAGGGTAATAAGCGGCCCGGCAGCCCGCTCGCTGCCAAAGTGGATCGCCTCCGCCAGTTGGGCCTTGCCCACCTCCTCCTCACCGCGCAGCAGGATCGGCCCCTGACTCTGGGCCGCCTGCCGGGCGTAGCGCAGCAGCTTGCGCATGGCGCTCGATTCGCCCACCAGCGCCGACAGCTCGGGCACCGTCTGGCGCAACTGGTGAATGGCCCGCAGC
>NZ_CAWMDN010000178.1:0-1239 GCF_963866575.1 Aeromonas sp. L_1B5_3 | reverse complement strand
CCGAAGATAATGACCCATCTGGCATTACGGGCCAGGCAGCCGCAACCGCTCGGTAATGGCCGTAGCAGAGCCAAGGCCCTCAAGCTGCTGCGCCGGGTCAAGAAGGCTCACCAAGCGGGGCGTATCCAGTTTGAGCTCACCGTGACGGGTTGCCGCATCGACCGGGGGAGCCATCAGGCTGACCGCTATTACTACGACCGCACGCTATTGGCTCAAGGTTGGCAGCAATACGACACCGAGGAAGACGCCTGGTACTTTGGCATCTGGATTAACACCGAGAAGCTGGAGACCTTTACTTACGCCGAGGGGGATACCAGTCATGTAATTGCGCCGAACGTCGAGGCGTTTCGTGCCGAACTGGCGCGGCTCTACCAATACCACCCGCAAGCCCCGGCGTTTATCAGCATCGACCCGGAAGCGGGCGTTGTGACCCACCACTTTGAACGCAAGCCGGAGGTGTGAAATGGCGAAAAACATCACCATCAAGGTGCCCGGCAAACATCCGCAAACCGGCGAGATCACCACCTTCGAGCTCAAGGGTCAGCGCATCGATATCGGCATCGGCGGACAGGCAGTGCCCTTCCTCATTCACGGGAGGGGAATAGGAACGTCCCTCACCCACATCCCGAGTGGCTACCGCATTGCGCTGCTCGGCGGTTGGCTCACTGCTCGTTACGCCATACCTGAAAATAAACCCAGCAGAACGGCCTGCGCCCAGATGGCCATAGACCGACTGGTAGCCCAGTACGGTTCGCTGCATCTGCTGGACCGTCTTAATTGCAAGCCGGTTATCAATCAGCTGTAACCCACAGCCCAGACAACAAGGAGCGATGTAATGACCAACACCATCCCTGCAACACCTGACTCACTGGCAGGCCATTCGGTAATGCAGATGCTGGATGTCGCCATGAGTTCCATCATCGGCGATTACGATGACGCTGACCTGGTACCAGAATGGCAATGGGTCAAGCGTATGGCCTCCCATGAACATGTCGGCGTGAAGGATGACTCCGCCTATGAGTTCACCCTGAACCTGGCCATGGAGCTCGATGCCATCCCGCCAGCACTGCAACCCTTGCTCACTGCTGCCCAGCAGGCCGGTGTGAACTACATCCTGTTTTACAACGGCTAGCCACCGCGACCATCTCATCGCTCATCAACAAACAACATAAAGGGCCAGCCCTCACAGGCTGGCCCCTTGCATCATTGGAGTCACCGAACATGACCCGTCTTATCACC
>NZ_CAWMDN010000177.1:0-1138 GCF_963866575.1 Aeromonas sp. L_1B5_3 | reverse complement strand
CCGGCTGCCGCATCGACCGAGGGAGCCATCAGGCAGACCGTTACTACTACGACCGGACGCTGCTGGCCCAGGGCTGGCAGCAGTACGACACCGAGGAGGACGCCTGGTATTTCGGTATCTGGATTAACACCGAGAAGCTGGAGACCTTTACCTACGCCGAGGGGGATACCAGTCATGTGATTGCACCAAACGTCGAGGCGTTTCGTGCTGAACTGGCGCGGCTCTACCAGTACCACCCGCAAGCCCCGGCGTTTATCAGTATCGACCCGGAAGCGGGCGTTGTGACCCACCACTTTGAAGCCAAGCCGGAGGTGTGAGATGGCGAAGAACATCACCATCAAGGTGCCGGGCAAGCATCCACAGACCGGCGAGCTCACCACCTTCGAGCTCAAGGGTCAGCGCATCGATATCGGCATCGGCGGACAGGCAGTGCCCTTCCTCATTCACGGGAGGGGAATAGGAACGTCCCTCACCCACATCCCAAGCGGCTACCGCATCGCATTGCTCGGCGGCTGGCTCACTGCGCGTTACGCAATCCCTGAGAATAAGCCCAGCAGAGCGACCTGCGCTCAAATGGCCATCGCCCGGCTGGTGGCTCAATACGGCTCGCGGCACCTGCTGGACCGACTCAACTGCAAGCCGATTATCAATCAGATGTAACAACGCACAGCTCAAGTGCTCACGCTCATCAATGCTCAGAGGGAGCGACAGCCCAGACAACAAGGAACGATGCAATGACCAACACCCTACCTACAACACCTAATCCACTGGCAAGCCATTCGGTGATGCAGATGCTGGATGTCGCCATGAGTTCCATCATCGGCGACTACGATGACGCAGACCTGGTACCAGAATGGCAATGGGTCAAGCAAATGGCCTCCCATGAACATGTCGGCGTGAAGGATGACTCCGCCTACGAGTACACCCTGAACCTTGCCATGGATCTCGATACGATCCCGCCAGCGCTGCAACCCTTGCTTACTGCAGCCCAGCAGGCAGGAGTGAACTACATCCTGTTTTACAACGGCTAACCACCGCGACCATCTCATCGCTCATCCACAAACAGCATAAAGGGCCAGCCCTCACAGGCTAGCCCTTTGCATCACTGGAATCACCGAATATGACCCGTCTTATCACC
>NZ_CAWMDN010000176.1:0-15071 GCF_963866575.1 Aeromonas sp. L_1B5_3 | reverse complement strand
GGGTTGAAGAGATCCATTCCCAGCAGTTGAAAGCTGCGCCCCTCTTCATCCTTGAGCCAGCTATGGAGCTGGGGCATGGCATCGAGGGCGGGTTGGCTGGTCACCAGCTGCACGTAAAGCTGTTCATCCAGCCCGCCAGCGGGGGCCAGTCGGTAGTTGGCTTCTCCTGCCAGCTGGCTGCGGGCGGCGACGAAGTTGGTGCGGGCACTGTGGTTGAGCAGCTCGATGGCCACCACCAGCGACACCCCCAACACCAGTCCGGCCAGACTCATCAACAGCAACCAGGGGTGGCTGCGATAGAGGCGCAGCAGCGCTTTGAGTGGCAGCATCAGCGTGGCTCCGGCTGGCGCAGTCGCTGTTTAGTCATGACGGGGCCCCTTGAGTTCGATAAGTTGCCCCCCTTCAAGGCGCAGCACCCTGTCGGCCAGCTCGGCATAGGCGGGGTTGTGGCTAACCAGCAGCAAGCCTGCACCTGTGTCCCGCACCGCCGCCACCATCAACGCCATCACCTGTTCGGCATTGTGTTCATCTAGGCTGCCGGTGGGCTCGTCGGCGAGCAGCCACTGGGGCTGATGGATGAGGGCGCGGGCCAGCGCTACCCGCTGACGCTGACCGCCGGAGAGCTGCTCCGGCCAGGCATGGCGCTTGTGGCTCATATCGAGCCGTTGCAGCAACTGATCAATCCTGGCCTCATCCGGTGGCAGAGCGTTGATGGCGAGCGGCAGGGCCAGATTCTCGGCCACCGTCAGGGTCGGCAGCAGGTTGAAATCCTGATAGACGATACCGAAATGGCGGCCCCGCAGGCGCGCCCGCTCATCGGGTGAGCGGGTGTCGATCCGGGTCTCCCCCAGCCAGATCTCCCCTTCGTCCGGTGCAATCAGCCCGGCGATCAGATTGAGCAGGGTGGATTTGCCGCAGCCGCTTTGGCCCAGCAGCAGGGTGATCTCGCCAGCGGGGAGGGCGAGATCGAGATGGTGGAACAGCGGCAGTCGTTCACTGCCGTTATCGAAGCTCTTGCAGAGGTTGCGCAGGGTCAGCATGGGGTAACCGTTTGATGGTCAATGGCTTTCATCATGCTTGGTACGCTAGCACGGCCGACAATGATCAACACGACTTACGACTGATCAAGAGTGCCAGTTAGTGATCAAGTCGGCAAAAGAGCAGTGGATCCTCGCTGGATCCCGCTTGCCCGAGGTGGTTAGAATAGGGGCTTCCATGGGTCACAGGATGAGCAAGGATGTTACACAAGCAAGTCAGTTTTATCATCGATAGCAAGGGGAACAAGCAGGCGGCCGTCGTCCCCATCGAGATCTACAACGAGCTGATGACCCTGCAAAAGGCGCTCTCCGACAACCGTCCCGGGGAGCGCGAGCTCTACCACTTCAATGGCAAGGGGGCCGAAGCCCACGGTTATCCGGTGGGCAAGCGGCAAAATCCGGGCTTTATGGTGCTGGCCGGTTCCACTGCCAATGGCGAGGATGCCGCTTCTTTGCGCGAGGCGGTGATTGAACTGCGGCTGGAGCTGCTGGAGAAGGGCATTCTGGTGCCCCGTAGCGAAGGGGGCTTTCTCTTTACTGCCGATCAGCTGTTCAACAGCCCGAGTCTGGCCGCGAGCCTGGTAGCCGGCAACAACCGAAGCGGTCTGGATGCCTGGCAAAACAGCGCGGGTTATACCCTGAAACAGTCCGGTTTTGGCAAGAAGTGACGCATATCAGAGGGGATTGAGGCGCACCTGTTGTGACATCTCTCCCCAAAAAAGAGCGCCCCCTGTCGCAAGAGAGGGGCGCTCTTTTTTATATCCAGCAGAGGGATCAGTGTGCCTTGTGGCCGGTGAGCAGCCAGTAGCTGAGTGCTGAACCGACCCCGCAGCAGGCGATGGCAATGGCCATCGGCAGCGGCGAGTGGGGCGGGTTGAGGTTGACCAGAATGCCGACCAGCGCGCCGATGCCAAAGCGCAGGGTGCCCGCCAGTGCCGAGGCGGTGCCCGCCGCCTGCGGGAAGTGGCCCATCAGGCCGGTCATGGCGTTGGCGCCCACCAGACTGATATGACCGACAAACAGTACCACCGGAATGACGATGCCCCACAGGCCGCCGGTTTCGCTCCAGGCGTTGTAGACCAGCAGGGCGCCCGCGCAGGGCAGCACCAGCAGGCCGTATTGCAGCATCCGCTCGGCGCCCACCCCTTTCACCAGTCGGCTGTTGGCGAAGGTTACCACCATCATCAGCAGGATATTGAGGCCAAACAGCCAGCCGTAATGCTCGGTCGGCACCTTGAAATACTCGATATAGACGTAGGGTGAGCCGCTTAAGAAGGCGAACATGCCGGAGCTTGAGAGGGAGCCGCACAGCACATAACCCATGGCGCCGCGATGGGAGAGCACGCCCCAGTAGTTCTTGAGGATCTGGCCGATCTTGAGCGGCTGACGGTGCTCGGGTTTCAGGGTCTCCTCGATTTTCCACTGCATCACCAGACAGATCAGCAGGCTGATCCCCACCAGCAGCCAGAAGATCACCCGCCAGCTGGCATGGGCACTGATGTAACCCCCCACCACGGGTGCCACCAGCGGTGCCAGCGTCATCACCAGAATGACGAATGACATGGCGCGGGAAAAGGCATCCTTCTCGAACAGATCGCGCAGCAGGGCATTGACCACGACCGACCCCGCGGCGCCGCCCGCCGCCTGCAGCATCCGATAGGCCAGCAATTCGGGCAGGGAGTCCGCCATGGCACAACCGACCGAGGCGATGGCAAACATCACCAGCCCCGCCAGGATCACCGGCTTGCGGCCATAGCTGTCAGCGAGCGGGCCGTAAAAGAGCTGGCCAATGGCAAAGCCGCCCAGAAAGGCGCTGATGGTGAGCTGGGCACCGTCGATGCTGGTGGCCAGATCCCGGGCAATGGCCGGAATAGCCGGCAGATACATATCTACCGCGAGCGGGGTCAGGCCCGCCAGCGCACCCAGCAGGATAAAGAGAAAACGGGGGGAGAGGGCGGAGGCCCGGGTCGGAGCGGTTTGGGGCATAGGGTATCCAGTTGTGGGATGGATGAAAAAAAGGGCGAAAAGGCAGTCTATCAGTTTTGTGTCAGCGGGGGATCCGGTATGGCTAGCCAGAGGCCCGGTTCGGCGTGAAATCGGGGGGCAAACCAGATCTGTCTGCTGCCAGCCTGCATTTCAGCAGGCTCAATGGCCCGTCGGCTCAAACGACAGGCTCCTTGAGAGAGCGTCAGCGCTGCATCCCCCTTGTACCAGCCGTCCGTTACCGGCAGTGCCGTGGTCTCCCGCAGCAATCTTACCCCCCACTGGGTCACCAGCGCCGGGCACGCTGTTTCTGCCAGTTTTGCCGCCTGCACCATGGCGGGCGGACGGGGCAGGGTGAAGGTCGCCGCTAGGAGCAGCAATCCGGCCACCGCGACCACCCACTCGCCCCGGCGCGGCAGCCAGCCTGCCAGCAGCACGAGGCCGAGCAGGGTGATGGGGGCCAGATGGCGGGGATTGTCGGGATTCTGGCCAAACAGGGTCCAGAGCAGCAGGGCGAGCCAGTAGAGCGTCCAGAGCGGAGAGAGGGTCGCATTGTGATCCTTTGACCGTTGCCAGAATGGCAGTATCAGCAAGGCCCCCATCAACAGGGGCCAGAGCGGGGTCAGCTGATCGTTGAAAGTGTGCGCCCAGCTCAGCAGCCGATCGCCGTGGGCTGCCGCCGTGTTGCCCCACAGGGTAAAGTGGCCGTCGGTAAAGCGGCGCCCCTCGCTGAAATAGGCCCAGCCATCGGCCTGCCAGACAAAGAGCAGGCTGATAAGCCCAACCAGCGCGATGGGAAGCACAAACCTGACGCGGTAGCTCTGCTGCGCCAGCCCGAGCCACAGGGGCAGCAGCGCCAACACAAAATAGGAGGGACGCAGGGCCAGCATAAGGCCGAGCAGCAGACCAGCCAGCGCGATTTTGCGCTGTTGCAAGGCCAAGAGAGACCCGAGCCAGGCGGCCAGAGCCGGCCCGTCCGAGAGCCCGGAGAGCGCCAGGGTCGGGGTGAGCGGCAGGGCTAGCACCAGCAGCCAGACTGGCGCAAGCAGGCTTGGCCGTTGCCACAATCTCACCGCCAGCCAGGCGGCGAGGGGGGCCAGCAAACTGCTACCGAGCAGACTTGCCCACTGCACCGCGCGGGCTGGATCGCTCACCACCAGATTGATCAACCGCGCCAGCCAGATAAAGGCGGGGTAGCCCGGAAAGTGGGGGGAGAACTCCAGCACGCTAAAGCGCGTCACCCCGTGGGCGAAATTGAGGGCATCGTCGGAATCGAGGGCCACCGGAAAGGCTAGCAGCCAGCAAAGCCAGGCCAGTTGCAGCAGAATGAGCAGCCAAATGGTGGTGGAGCAGGGGGAAGCCCAACGCCGATACGCTGCCTTCCCCCTCATCCCCAGCCCTTCTCCCGCTAGGGGAGAAGGGGGCAAACTGGCGTCCGGGTGCATTTATCGGCAGGCCGTGCGTAGGGTGGGTAGCGCGCAGCGAAACCCACCGTTTGTCGCAGCGAGGTGGCGCAATGATTGGCAGGTTGCCATCAAAGCGGCGCCAGCACGGCCATCAGCGCTTTTTCCGCTGCGGCAAAGGCGGCGGCGTCGGCGGGCTTGGCGCCCACCCCGAATACCCCCGGGTTGCCGATGGCATCGAGCACCTTGGCCAGCGCCTGTTCGGCTGCCTTGCGATCCCCTTCACTGAGGGAGGGGAGGATCAAGTCGAGGAAGCGCTTGCTCTTGACCACCAGCACCTTGGCGGTCTGGTAGTCGCCGAGGTTCTGGCTGGCCCCTTCGAGGCGGCGCGCGATCTCCGCCTTGTAGGCGCGATTGAGCAGGGCGGCGGTTGCTGCGGCGTCTTTGGCCTTGATGGCGGCGGCCAGTGGCGCTTGCAATTCCACCTTGTGGTGCTGTTCCAGATAGGTCAGCTCCTCGGCAATTTCGCTCAAGGTGGCGCTGGCATCCTTGCCGTCAGTGGCGGCGCCCAGCAGCGCTTCTCGGGCATCGATCAGCGGCTCCTTGCCGGCGGCGGCGTAGGAGTAAGCCTGCGCCTGCCCGCTCAGGGCCAGCAGCAGGGTGAGGGCGAGTAAACCCGAGCGGATGGTCATCCTGTTCTCCTTACTTATGCCAATGGCGCGGCCATCAGGCCACGCTCTGGGTTTCAATCACGGTATTTTCGTTGCGATGGTTAAAGATGGCGTGACGTCTGTCCACCCCGTCGATCACCATGTCGGCAGCCATCATGCCCATCTCCATGGCGGTGTCGGTGAAGATGTAGCGGAATGTCCCCTGACGGCCGGTCATGATGAGGTTGGTGATGGGCATCAGCGCCTTGATGGCTTCGTTGCGGCGGGCCTGATAGCCAAGGTCCATCAGCGGATAGGCGTATTCACTGCGCGCTTCGAATGTCTCATCGCCGAGCTTCTGGGTATCGACGCCGAGGCTGGCCAGATCGGCGGTAACCCGACCGCGCAGATCAGAGAGCGGCGCCTGCCAGGTGGCATCCCCCGGATTGCAGGGGATCTCCAGCATCACCGAGGTCTGGCCTTGGGGAGCCATAAAGGGGCTGCGGCGGCGCGGCTCCTGCAGGCGGGTGGCCAGAATATGGGGGTCAGAGAGGTACTGCCAGGTGTTGTCCGACAGGTTCTCCTGCTTGAGCGGCATATTGACGAAGCGAAGCGACCGGTAGTGCAGATCGCACGGCAAGCCCAGATGCTGGCAGGTGAGCGGCAGCGGCAGGGTGGAGATCACCTGATCAAAGCGCTCGCTCTGCTCAACGTTATCTTGTTTCCAATAAACCCGTTCGATGCGGCCATCGGCCTGCTCAAGGCGGGTGATGGTGGCGCCGGTTTTGAGCTCAACGCCCTCTGCCACCAGCCGCTCGCCCAGGGTGGTGAAGATCTGGCCGAAGCCATATTTCGGGTAGCGGTATTTGCGGGCATAGGTGCGCACCGAGATACTGCCGTTGCGTCTTGGCAGCAGACGGCGCGCCACGTCTTTGAGATCGATCAGGCTGATGCGCTGACCGGCCCAGTCGGCGGAGAGCTTGTCCGGATTGATGCCCCACAGCTTGCCGGTGTAACCCTCGAAGAACTGGCGATAGAGGGTGCGACCGAAGTGACTCTGGATCCACTCGGCAAAGCTCGCCTTGGCGAAATCATCCGGCTTCTTGCTAAAGGGCAACAGCAGCAAATCTTTCACCGCACCGGCCATCAGGGCCAGTGGCGCCGTCTTGAGCAGGTTGGGCAGGTTCAAAGGATAGTCATAGGTGCGCCCGCCAAAGCGGATGACGCTCTTGCGCTCGGCGTGGAGCAGATCGTCCCCCATCAGCTCGTCGATAAAGGCGAGTAGCTCGGGGTTTTTAGTTATAAAGCGGTGGCCGCCGTAGTCAAAGCGATACTCCCCATCGCGCCCCTTGAAGGTCTGGGTGGCACACATGCCGCCGACCACCGGCTCCTGCTCGAACAGGGTGACTGCAAAACCGGCGCGGCGCAGGCGCCAGGCGGCCATCAAACCGGCGGGGCCGGCACCCAGCACCGCAATGTGTTTCTTGTTGTTATCGCTCATGACCTATTCCGAAACTGCTTGATAGATAAGGGAACCGCACTAGGGTGCGGCCCCCGAATAGTGTTGTTACCCCGTAGCCTTGCTACCACAGGGCGTGTTGGCTCAGCCCTTGCCAGTTGCGGCACTCACCTGCGTGCGATAGCTGCGCTGCCAGAGGGTAACGAAGATCGCCAGATAGAGGGCCCAGGTCAGCAGCTGCAAGCCAGCGGGTGAGGCATTGTAGCCAAACAGGGCGCGCAGGAAGGTACCAAATACCCCCTGATCGTCGAGAATGTGGCTGATGTCGAACACCGGCGTGGTCCAGAAGGTGATGATATCTGCCGCTTGCAACATGTTGACGGCGGACGAGAGCAGACCTGCGGCGATGATGATGATAAGCAGCCCAGTCCAGCGGAAGAAGGGGGCCAGCGCCACCTTGCGGGTGGAGCGCAGCAGCCCCCATACCAGCGCGATGGAGACCAGCAGCCCCGCCAGCGCGCCCATCAGGCCGGATTGCAGATCGACCCCTTGGCCCGAATAGAGCAGGGCGGAGAAGAAGAGCACGGTTTCAAACCCTTCGCGCATCACCGCCAGGAAGGCGAGCAGCACCAGACCAAACAGGTTGCCGCCATCGATGGCCGCATCGATGCGCGCTGTCATGGCTCCCACCTGGGATTTGGCCTGTTTTTGCATCCAGATCGCCATATAGGTGAGCACCAGAGTGGCAAAAATGAGGATCCCCGCCATCAAGAGGTGGTTGTAACGCTCGCTCTCGAACTGGCTCACCACCACCTGGAACAGGAAGGCGACCACAAGGGAAGCGACAAGGCCAAGCCCGACACCCAGATAGATGAACTTGTTGTAGCGACTCGCCCCCAGCTTGGCGAGGTAGGAGAGGCAGATGCCGACCAGCAGGAAGGCTTCCAGCCCCTCGCGCAGGGTAATGAGAAAACTTGCAAACATCAGGATTGAGGCTCCGTAGCGGGCGTGACGGGGAGAGGCTGCAAGGTAAGTTGCAACCGATTTAGTTGTAGGCGCGTGAGTAGCACTATGGGTGGCTCCGGCAAGCTTGGCTCGGCGGCGCGCACCGCATCATTGACCCACTTGGGGTAAGTGCGGAAATTGAGTTTGATATCGGCCTTGAAGGGCCCTTGGGCATCAGCGGGCAGCGACCAGGCTTCATCGCGCCAGCCATCGGCCGGAATGCGGGTATCTTCCAGCAGTTTGGCGTAGCGCCAGAACTTGAGCCCCACCGGCTTGCCCTCGGCATCGCCGAACACTTTTCTGAACAGTCGCGCATCTTCTGGGACCGCACCATCCACCGGCTGGCCGCTGGCAAGCACCACCTTGCCAGCGGCGTCGGTGACGGTCAGCTCCAGCCAGAGTTCACGGAAATCGGCCACTCCGGTGGGCAGGGCATGGCCTGCGCCGGTATTGGCGACCCGCACCACCAGCTGCTGACTATCGGCAGCCTGTTCGATACGGGCCGAAAGGGTAGCGCTGGAGCGCAAGAGCGCCAGACTCTCCTGCTCAAGGTCGGGATTGCGCAGCCCCACCAGCTGGTGCTGGGCACCGGTAAAGTTGTGGCGATAGAGCCGCGCCTTCATGGTGCCGTTTTCGGTGGACAGGCCCGCCACCGGCGCATCGCCGTTACCCGGCTCCGGGTTCATATGGCAGTCGATGCAGGTGCGCCGCTTGGCGGGCTCCTCCGCGTTTGCGAAGCTGGATTTTTCCCACTCGTCCCAGGTGTTGACGATATTGGCGCCGGTGCCCGGGGCAAACTCGTTGTGGCACGACTTGCACAGAGCCGCATCGCGGTAGAAATCCTTCTGATAGGAGGCTTTGTGGGCCGCCGGACGGGCGTTGATCTGCCGCTCAGCCAGCCAGTGCTGGAGGCTGCCGCCCGGGGCATCCTCGAACACATAGCTCTCGCGGTCTTTCAAATTCACGGTAAAGGCGCTGTTGCCGCCCGCATCTTCCACCTTGGTGATGCGATGGCAGAGCACGCAGCCAGTCCCTTCCTCAACCACAGGTTTGCCCGCCTTGTGGGCGGCAATCAGCGAGGCGCCGTCCTGCTCGAACATATGGGAGCCCTTGGGCAGATCCAGCTGGCCGGTCATCACCTGCTGGGGCATGTGGCAGCCTTGGCACCACTGGCCGAAGGCTTCGCCCTCAGTTTCGCGGGCCAGCGCCTGCACCACCTTGTAGTAGGGGTGGGAGTTGCCCATCAGCCGGTGGTTGCTCTCGCTCCAATCCTGAAACGCCTGTTGGTGGCAGTTCTGGCAGGAGGCGGAGTTGAGCCACTCCTTGGGATGAGTGGTCGGTGCCTTGGCGGGATCCGTGCGCGGGGCATCGAGCCGCAGCCAGTTGGCGAGATAGGGGAGGTTGCCATCGGCGGTGACGAAGGCGTGTAAGTCCTCCATCATCGCTTTCACTTCCGGTTGAGGCCTCGCGGGGTCAACCGCCTCGGCGCCATCTCGGGTGTCATGGCCCATGCCACCCTGGGTCTGCTGGGTCATGCGCAGGTATTCGCCGACAAAATCCCCCGCCACCATGTTGGTGAGGTTGGCGTGGCCGTTGATGGCGTTGTCGCCGCTCTGCTGGCGATGGGCCGCCATCAGATAGCGGTTGGTGAAGTTGAAACCGTCCAGATGGCAGGAGTTGCAGCTCATCCAGTTGTCCCCCGCCATGGGGAAGCGTGAGTTGGCGCCGTTGTTGCCAAGCGTGTTACCAAGATGGAACAGCCGCTCGCCGCGCTGAAGCGGCTCGGGGCGGGGATCTGTCTCTACCAGCTTGGAAAAGTGGGGCGCATCAACGGTGACCCGGGCAAACGGGCCGCTGCCGCCGCTATTGAGGCGGGTGAGATCCTGCCCCATGGCGTTGTGCACCAGAATGTGGTCGCCGTCGATCAGCAGATCCCGCGGATTCTGGCCCGGCAGGTGACGCAAGAGCTGGGTTGCCTTGGCTCCCCCCTGAAACTTCTTGCGGCGGTGACGGTTGTTGTTGGACTTGCCGCTGCGGGAGAGATCGAACACCAGCAGATCTTCCGAGCCCGCCAGGGTCAGATAGACCCGCTTGCCATCGGCGGCGAAGCGCGCCGCGAACGGGTTGGAGACAATCTGGCTGCGGTTGCCGACGCTTGGCAGGTTGATTTGCAAAAAGAGCTGTTTTCTTTCATCGACCCGCTCTTTCTCCTCATCGAGATCGATGATGGAGACGGCTGGGAAGACGGTGCTCTGAAACTGGAAGGGGTGGTCGAAACTCCAGAGCACATGGGGCAGCCAGGCCTCGCTGCCATCGGGGGAGAGGGCGATGCCATCGAGCAGGCGCGGCAATCCCTGCGAGTCGCTCGGCGTGTCGCTGTGGGTCTCGGCCAGAGTGATGAGTTTGGGCTTGGGAAGCGAAGCTCCCTTGGCGCCATGGCCAAGTTTGGCGAGATCATAGATGGCGAGCTGGCCGGTCATGGTGTGGGTGAGCAGCAGGCGATCATCGTCGGTCAATGCCAGCCCGCGGGGTGTCTCGGCAGTGGCCGCATCCAGTTGCAGCTTGCCCGCGGTGTCGTAGGCCTGCAGGCGAGCGGATTCGAACAGCGTGACCCAGAACCACTGCCGCTTGGCATCGAAGATGACCCCATAGGGGCAGTGGCCGGTGGGGATCGCCTTTTCCAGATCGAGATCATCATCCAGCAACAGCAGGCGATCACCGCTGTAGTCGGTGACCAGCAGGGTACCGTTATCGGCGCGGGCAAGCTGGCGCAGATCGCCCCCCAGCTGCACCTCTTTCAGGCGCTTGCCGCTATCGCGCTCAAGCAGGGTGACCGAGCCTGCGCTCAAGTTGGCGGTGACGAGGCGCGGGCTTTGCCCCTCCTCATAGGCGATCATCCCGGCGCCCATCTGCTGGGCCAACGCAAAGGGGCTGGCCAGCAGCAGGAGGGCTAGCAGGGGTGACAAATATGCAGAGAACGATGACTTCAACATGGGATCAGGAGCGCCATTTCAAGATGGTCCAGCGCCAGGCGTGGCGCAGCACCAGAGGAGTGAGCAGCAGTGCGCTCAGCCAGTGGGCCCAGCTGGCGAGGTTGCCCATGGCATCGCCCGGAGTGCCGTGCAGCACCAGCAGCAGGCCGCTGGCCAGACAGACCAGCAGCAGGGTTTCGATAATCCGCCCCGTGGTGCGCAAAAAAGGTTTGTTGCTGCGGTTCAACAAACTGCGATGGGAGAGCCAGAAGGCGCCAAACAGCAGCGGAAACAGGGTGAGCGAGAGCATCACATGCAAAAACAGATTCCAGCGCGCCAGCGACCAGAGCGGGGACAGCGGCTCCCACAGCAGCAGGCCGGAGAAGAACATCAGGTAGAGGGAGCCCTCGGCAGCCTGATGGTGATAGGCCAGCCACTGCCAGAATTGTCGGGGGGCGAGGGAAAGGGTTGTCATAACTGCTCCAACACCCGGGCAATCGGCCCGGGGGGAGCAAGTCTATAACGCAGTAAGGGTAATGAAAAGAGTTATCAATTGTATTGCTGATGAATATAAGCTGAATCTCGCCAGTGAAGATCCACCGCTATTTATGTTCGGCCATGCGCTCGGTGATCGCATAAATCAGTGCCGCCATCGAGAAGGCGAGAAACACCACCACAGACCACTTCATCTCCACTTCGTTGGTGATGCCATCTTCGAGGAAGGCTTTGAGCACTTCGACCCCGGCAATGGTGACCAGCGAGTTGATGACGATGAGCTTGAGGGAGGCAAAGTTGATCTTGCTGAGCCAGTTGTTGCCAAGCGCCTCGCGCTGTTCCTGGGTCTGGATGAACTGCACGTAGCCGCAGACCGCCACCAGGATCAGCATCTGGGCCACCAGCACAAAGTCCACCAGTGTCAGCACGCCGGTGATGAGATCCATGTAGGGGATCTCGATGATATTGACGCAGAGCGCATAGAGCTGCATGAAGAACTTGACCATCAGCAGGGCGACGCAGAGCAGGATGCAGACGTAGAAGGGGTACATCATCATCTTGCTGCCATTGAGCATGAGATTGAACTGGCGCATAAAAACTCCAAGGTAAGGAAACAGGGTGATTATGACGTGAACTGTATCCGAAGACAGCGCTCTGTGTTGATGACGGCAGCTTTTATCTGCTTGATTCGATAATGACAGGGCGGTGTTGAGGGCAGAGCAGCTGTCATGCTCTTTATATAGGGATGTAGAGAGTGTTTCCGAGCTCGGCGCATACAGCCAGGAACAAAGCGGCTCTGCTGATAATTAATGCTAAAACCTGCAAGAGAGATACGAAAAAGCCCAGCCAAAAGGCTGGGCTTTAGAATGTGGCTCCCTCGACAGGACTTGAACCTGTGACATACGGATTAACAGTCCGCCGTTCTACCGACTGAACTACGAGGGAATTGGCTCCTCCTACTGGACTTGAACCAGTGACATACGGATTAACAGTCCGCCGTTCTACCGACTGAACTAAGGAGGAATTGCCTGTCTCGTTGAGACGGGGCGAATATTAATGACCAGAAAGACGGGTGTCAACCCGCGAACCGGACGAAAAACAGATTTTCAGACCGTTTGCCCAAAAGTTGCGCTTTGTGGTTTATTTTCAGCACAATCAGTCCCTTGTCCATAACCGTTGATGTCATTCATCGACATGCTACCTTGGGCTCTGTGGCAATCGTGTGGCGAACATGTCGGCAACGTGCAAGGGGGCGAAAAGCCATTGTGGTGGCAAACGTGGTGCCTAAAAGGGTTGTCGAATCGATAAAGTTCGGGGATTTGGCTGGAAATGAGTCAAATGATGCCAGATTGTGGTATTCATTGATCCTGCCCATCGAAATAGTGGGGCTGCTGGAGTAAGGTTACGCTGGATACCATCGCCGCGTCGACAGCTCTGCCGGCCCTTGATGATGATCGGGCGCCGGATCCCTCCGGCCTTTATCTCCCTCTTCTTGGTATTACGTATACATGCACAAGCAAGCCTCTTTAAATAGCGTGAAGCTCGCCATAGCCTTGCGCCAATCCTGTATTGATGAGCCCTATAGCATGGCCCGTTTTGGCCGTGACCTGATCGCCGGTGTGACGGTGGGCATCATCGCCATTCCACTGGCCATGGCGCTCGCCATTGCCAGTGGTGTTCCTCCGCAGCATGGCCTCTATACCGCTATCATCGCCGGTATCGTGATCGCCGTGACCGGTGGCTCCCGCTACTCCATCTCGGGCCCGACTGCTGCCTTCGTGGTGATCCTCTATCCGGTTGCCCAGCAGTTCGGGGTTGGTGGCCTGTTGATGGCGACCCTTATCTCCGGTCTCTTTCTGGTGGCGATGGGTCTGGCCCGTCTTGGCCGCCTTATTGAATACATCCCCCCCTCAGTAACGCTGGGGTTTACCGGTGGTATTGCCATTGTGATCGCCACGTTGCAAATCAAGGATTTCTTCGGTCTGAGCGTTCCTCATATGCCGGAAACCTATCTGGGCAAGGTCGAAGCGCTGGCCAGCGCCATGCCCAGCTGGCAGTGGGGAGATACCCTGGTGGGGGTTGCAACGCTGGCCGTGCTGCTGCTGTGGCCTCGGCTCCGGCTGCCGGTTCCGGGCCATCTGCCAGCCGTGCTGGTGGGGGTTGGTCTGGGCTTTGGCCTGCATCAGTTCGGGGTTGATGTGGCCACCATCGGCAGCAAATTCAGCTACACACTGGCCGATGGCACGCAAGGGATGGGGATCCCACCCATCGCGCCGACCCTGGTGATGCCTTGGGCACTGCCCGGGCCGGATGGTGCCCCGGTGACCTGGGATCTGGCAGCCATTGAACGTCTGCTGCCCGCCGCTTTCTCCATGGCGATGCTGGGAGCCATCGAGTCGCTGCTCTGCGCCGTGGTGCTGGACGGCATGACCGGCCGCAAGCACAGCTCCAATGCCGAACTGCTGGGGCAGGGGCTTGGCAACATTTTTGCTCCCTTCTTTGGCGGCATCACCGCGACTGCAGCCATCGCCCGCTCGGCGGCCAACGTGCGTGCCGGCGCGACCTCACCCCTCTCTGGCGTGATCCATGCGTTGGTGGTACTCGCTGCCATTCTGGTGCTGGCACCCTGGCTCTCCTGGCTGCCACTGTCGGCTATGGCAGCGTTGCTGCTCATCGTCGCCTGGAACATGAGTGAGGCGCATAAGGTCGTAGAACTGATCCGTCGTGCTCCCAAAGCCGACGTGCTGGTGCTGCTGGTCTGCCTGTCGCTGACCGTCATCTTCGACATGGTTATCGCTATCACCTTCGGGGTTATCCTCGCCTCCCTGCTCTTTATGCGCGAGATAGCCAAGATGACCAAGCTGCACAATCTGGCCGAGCACAAACGCTATGCCCACGAAGTGCCAGCCGATGCGCTGGTTTACAAGATCAATGGGCCGCTCTTCTTTGCTGCTGCGGAGCGGGTGTTTGCCGAACTGGCCGCCGAGGTGAAAGGGCACCGCATGCTGGTACTGCAAATGGAGGCTGTCTCGATTCTGGATGCCGGTGGCCTCTCCGCTTTCTTGCAGTTTGGCAAGCAGATGGCCGCGGCCGGTATCGAACTGCGCGTCGCCGAGTTGCAGTTCCAGCCGCTCAAGACGCTGGCGCGCGCCAAGGTTCGCCCGCAACCCGGCAAGCTGGAGTTTTATGGCTCGCTGGAAGAGGCGCTCAAAGGAGAACATTTGCACGAAGCGGCGGTAAATTGAATAAAAGGGATACGAAACGGCATGTTTTTGGTCAGTTGGTTCGTATATTGAGCAAACGAACGCAAAAAGTAAAAAATTGCATTGACCACATGCCCTCGTATCCCGTACATTACGCCCCGTTCCAGCGCAACGGCGCAGCGAACACAGTGTTGGCTGAACACGTTAAACAACAGACCAAAATTTGGTGAGGTGTCCGAGTGGCTGAAGGAGCACGCCTGGAAAGTGTGTATACGGCAACGTATCGAGGGTTCGAATCCCTCCCTCACCGCCAAATTGCAAAGCCCTAACGGAAACGTCAGGGCTTTTTGCTTTTCACTGCGCCAGTGATTGGTTTTTCCAGTTCAGCTTTGCTTCTTTCTCATGCCTATTCAGTTGTGTGCCGTGTCGGTCATTTCTATCCGCTCAGATCATATGGACTGGTATAAGAGGCCCCCGTCATCTTTTTCTGTATTTCCCTGTTTATTGTTCTTCCCGCCGACAAAATCTCATATCTCTAAACCCTGATAGGGGCGGGCAGTACACTGGCTCGCGGCGAGTCGCCAGCCAGAGACCCTAGTTGAAATAGCCATAAGGCCCACACTGATGGACATCACATCAAGGGATGGCGGATATTCGCTATATCTGGCGCAGATTGGTAGATATAAGTTCTGCTGTGGGCAAAATGTTGCCTTGCATGCAGTTTTAAATCTCTTCCATGCAAGTTTGTGCGGTGTGATCTGTTGTCTGAGCAACTAGTTGCGTTGGTGAGGAGGCATGTGACGAGAGGGTTGTTGTAACGTATTGTTTTTTATGTAAAAAATAAGTGGCATGGTCGCTGCTAAT
>NZ_CAWMDN010000175.1:0-16624 GCF_963866575.1 Aeromonas sp. L_1B5_3 | reverse complement strand
GACGGGTTATCAATGCGAGCCCAAATAAATCAGGCACTTAGGGATGGAACTGATTGCCATCACAGTGTTCTGAAACCTCAACAAGCGAGAACCCGCCGGAAGTACGGTCATCCACATCAAGTGGACATGCTTAAATTGGTAACAAACGGGGGTAATCCTACCCGCCCGCCCCTAGATAAATCAATTCGGAAAGAGCATTTAATCATCTTCTCATACCCCAAATTGGACTTAGCCAAAACCCTGCTAGACTAACCATCGGTCAAACATCAAGCATTTAGGGAGCGCAATATGGCCAAAAGATCATCTGACCATGCTAATGTTGGGAAGTTTGCCGGTGCTGGAGCAGGTTTGTTTGCTGTACTAGGTAGCGTACTTGCGGGACTTCCGGGCGCTGTAATTGGAGGAAGTATTGGTGGTGGTGTCGGTGGTGCCTTGGGCCATCACCTAGATGAGGATAAAGATAAAGGTAGCGATGAAAGTAAAAAATAATCGTGTCAGATGTCAGTAAAAAGGAGCCCGGTCGCAGGCTCCTTTTGGATCATTAGTTGCCACATGCTCCCCACGCAATACCATCAGTGCCGCACTCTTCTTTGTGCGTCCCATCAGCAAAGACGGTGAACTTGCGGTAACGCCCTTGGTTGTCATAGCTGATAGTGGTGGTGACCTTGTTGCTGTCAGTCACGGTCTGCTTCTTGAACCAAGCACCAGCATCCGGCTCCGGCGTCTTGTCATCATAGCGGTACGGTAGTTTCTCAAAGGCAGCGACCAGTTCGCTCATGTTGCGGGTTGCATGATCATCCGCCATCCCTACCCAATCGTTCAGGAAGGGGAAGCTGTTAGAGCCACCGAGGAAATAGACAAACTGGCTGCCATAGTCAGCTTCGGCATCCTTGTAACCGACCGTCGCATAGCGGCCAGTAATCGCTCCAGCCAAACTCTCAGGGATGCAGTCGGCAAAGATGCCTGCCTCACCTCCGGCCAAGTTCACCAGCTCATACTCCTTCCCATCTGCCGTCGTGGAAACGGTCTCCTTGATATCGCAAGTATAGGGCGCGTCGTCACCACCACGAGACTCAAACTCGTAGCTGTTGCTATAGCGATAACCATTGCCCGTTACGCTGGTCTTCTCGCCATAGATGATGGTTCTGATGTCTTGGCTGAAGTCATCGCTGACCTTGACCAGTTCAGTCCGGCTCTTGTTGGTCCAATAGATTCCCTGATCACGATACCAAGCCTGCGGATAGGCATTATCGTGGTCTCTATAATCCCCCTGGTGGTAATCCACGTAGGCATAGAACGCATCAGGATGGGCACGCTTTAGCTCTTCACTGGCGCTGAATGACTTCTGTAGCCCGCGTACGATTTCTTGGGCCTTGATCGCCGTCTCGTCATCACCGGTAGCGATAAAGTCATCAAACAGTTTATTCTCGGGGATGTTGTAGTGATACACCACCCGATCCACAGCCTGTTTCAGTGACTGCATCAGCTGCTCACGCTTTTGCTGATTTTCCATCACACTCTGGCAAGTCAGAGCCCCACCAGCAGCCAACTCCTTTTCTACTGAACTCCACAGCACAGTGGTCAGCGGCGTCACATGATAGAAATCATCTTGCGTGATCGGCTTGAACTTTGGCGGTAGTACCATCTGATAAGCCTTCTCAACAGGCCCCAGATCCTGGTCCACGGCCCCCACAGGCACATCGACAACCAAGGGCACGTATTGAGCACACGCTTGCTGAGCCTCTGTCAGCTCCAGACGATAATCACCTGCCCCAGATGTGGTGCTCTTAGGTTCTCCCTCATCCCATTGCCGATTGAAGTTCAGGTCCAGATAGACAGAGGCCCCTTGGACATACCCATCGATCGCCTTCCCCGAGATCGCAGCCTTGGGTTTAGGAGGGGTCGGGGTGCCACCGCTATCTCCACCACCACCTCCACAAGCAGTCAGAGCTATGCATACACCCATACTCACCAGTGAACGAACTGACATCTATTTCTCTCCTTGTCTTTTTTATTATCAGCACACCGAGCACAATTTGATTCCAAAGGAGGCATGCTAATAAATCGCAGCTAAGATTTGTGTGATTGATAGCGCTTTCACGCATTAATGACGACTTTATCTTGTTGATTACATTGATCTTCCCTCTAACTGCCTGAGTATTCTTTGCACACTGGAGAGGCTGATCCCCGTCCGACGTGCGATTTCAGCCTTGGCAAGTCCTCTTGCTGCGAGTGCCTGCACCTCTTCCCCCTTCGCCATGGCTGTCGGCTTGCGGCCCTTGTAGACCCCACGCCGCCTAGCCAGCTCAATCCCTTCAGCCTGTCGCTCCAGCATCAGCTCCCGCTCAAACGTGGCGATGGCACCGATCATGGTCAGCATCAGTTTTCCGGTAGGTGTCGAGGTATCGATACCCAGATTCAAAATCCTCAGAGCAACCCGCTTAGCGTGCAGGTACTCCGAGATCTCCAACAGGTGGCGAGTGTTGCGAGCCAAGCGATCCAGCTTGGTCACCACCACCACATCTCCCTCACGAACAAAATCCAGCATCAACGCGAGCTGCGGGCGATCATCCTTGGCACCGCTCACCTTCTCCCTGAATATCTTGCTGCACTCGGCCAGAGCCTGAAGCTGGGCATCCAGGCTCTGCCCCACAGTGCTGACACGTGCATATCCCACCAGTGCCATGGTCTCCTCCTGGTCAATAGGGCAAGGTACACTGACGCGACCGGTCAGAAGGTCGAAAGGAACCCATATGACCGGCAAAAAGTGGCACTTTCGCTCGCGTCACACGGGCTTGGTCTATTGACCTGAGCCAGTGATACAAATGAAAACGGGCCGCTCCGTGATGGAGGGCCCGCAGGGGTAGTCAACCAGATGCTCTGGCTGCTCTATCTATTGGTCATGCAGGGTGCCGACCAGGGGATCTCAATGACGCGTCGACCCGCCAGGCATCCGTAATACCTTGGCCAGCTCCTCAGCGTGAGCCTTGTCACGGGCGATTAGGCGGATCATCAGGGTTCCCCCTGCAATGGCAACCAGAGTCACCGAGGTCAGGATCATTTTGTTCATGGGTAGTCCTCTTCGTTCATGTTGTAGAAGTGTGGCGGCATGTAGCGGGCCATCATCGCGTTGACGATGACCGACGCAAATGCCGTCAGGGCTGCCTTCAAGGCGTCCAGCAGCAAGGTTTTCATGAAGTCATTCATGGCGATTACTCAGGGGTTATCTTCAGGCGGTAGACCTCCATCCGGTGATAGTCGAGAAAGTTCCTCTCCCAGAGCCGGTAGAGGTCCATGGTGGTGGCCAGTGGCCGCTCTCCACTCCAGAGCTGTGATGCCAGCCCGGCGTTGAAGTCAAAATCGAGATCCTTGACCAGCTCGCCACCGAGGTAAGTGAACTCAGTAACGTAGGCCATCCCCCAGCTGCCAGCCCGTTTCTCCAGACGGATTTCGACCGGACGGTAACCACCGGTGTCGGCGGAATAATCGTGACTGCGGAAGTTGAGGGTCAGGGCGGTGGCGTCGGGGTAGCTGCCGATGATCTTGGTGAACAAAGCCTGTAGCGGTTTGGATGGGGTCATAGCAACCCCCTATCGGCAAACGAGACGATGTCGTGCTGTCCCACCACAAAGTGGTCGAGCACTCGCACGTCTACCATCTCAAGCAGATCCTTGAGACGAGCGGTAACAGCCTTGTCGGCATCCGAGGGGTCGACCATACCGGAGGGGTGGTTGTGGGCCAGAATGACCGCAGCGGCGTTTCTGTTAAGGGCCGCCTTGACCACCTCACGGGGGTGAACGGTGCCTGCATTGATGGTGCCGAAGAACAGCTCCTGGTAATCGAGCAGTCGGTGTTGATTGTCGAGCAGCATGACGGCGAACACTTCCCGCTCGTACTCCCCCATCTTGAGCCGAAGGAAGTCTGCTGCCGCTTTGGGTTGAGTGAAGGCATTGCCAAGATGCCGCTGTCGGCTCTCCAGAATGGCCAATGCCTGATTGATGATGTGATCGCCCTGTCCGGGTTGATCATCATAGTGTTGTGACATAACAGTAACCTCGCGTCGTTTGGGTACACGAGTTACTTATGCCAGGGGGCGGATCAGATATTGAACGACGGTTTCCCGCCGGTGACTTTGTCAGATTGCGTCGGTCAGGGTATAAGTACCCTGGAGGGGCACCCTTAAAATGTCAGGGATGCACCAAAAAAATATCTAACCGAAACGCCAACTTAGCGATGATGTAAGGAAACAGCATGATTTACGAGCCACAAATCCACCCCACCCATATCATGATGGATGAAGAAGTCGAGAAGAGCCCGCTGGGCCAGAAGATGAAGAACGAGCTGATCGAGCGTTGCAGTAGAAGCAACACACCGGCACTCTGGATTATCGAGAACTACCACCGTAAGGGCTACCTTCGTGGTGATTTCGCCATCACCCCCGAGCAGGCCCAGCTAGTCCAGTCCTTCCTCCATCGGAAAGGGCTGCCGGATGCATTCGTCACGACTCACATGCTGGACTCTGGCTACGCCGATGGGCTGGCGTTGGAGCACATCGCCAAGGCGGTTCATGTGATGCTGTCCGAGGAGGTGGTGGCTGCGTAAATCTGCTGATTTTGGATCGGGCCCTTTTGCCCGCCATCAAAGGCAAAGGGGTCATTTTGGATGTTCAATCTGCTGAAATTTCAGCATTTTATAGAACTTTTTCTGTATGAAATCTCGTAGAAAAAGTTCTTAAATCTGCCAAAATTTCAGCAGATCGGCAGACCTCCTCGACCTACCTAGCCTAGGATGGTGTTCCCACTTCCTTTGCTCGGTCTCGTTGCCCGCTGAAGGAGCACGTCAACCCTGACATGCCTCTCCAGCAAACGCCTACTGGCTCTGTGTCCGTAATGACTGATGGCCAGCCAACCCCTCGAGCAGCAAGTCCAGCAGCATATTCTGCAATGCCCTGGCCTTATCGGGGTGAGAGAGGTACGTCAGCGACATGCCCTGCTGGGTTTCCATTCGCCCGATGACGGCTTCATCCACCGCATTCGGGAAATCGCCATGCAGAATCGATTCCCGTGGGTTATTGCGGACCTGCTCCATCAGGGGGCCGTTCTCGCTTAGCTTGCTGACCATCCCCTGCACCCAGTCGAGCTTGTCCCCATCAGTCACGTCCAGGCCAAACAGATCGTTCATCCGAGCCAGCAGTTCGGAGAGGAAATCCTTCTTCTCCTCTTTCGGCTTGGCGCTGCCGAGGGAGGCGATCCCCTCCAGCCCATAACCGGCCGCATTCTCTTTGAGTTGCAGATCCTGTGTCCGCTTGGCCTTAAGGTGGTAGTGGCTCAGCATCACCGATGAAAGGTCTACTTGCTCTTCATCCAACACCTCTTCCCGCAGCAGGGGCAGCAGGTGGCGTGCAAAGACACACAGCCGCTCCATGTCGTAATCGTCGAAGGGGGTGATCTGGGAGACAAACTCGTAGAACCGCACATAGCCGTTGAGGTTCTTCTTGAACAGCTCCAGCACCGAACGGGCTTCCCCTGCCTCCTTCAGGCGACGCTCGGCGTTGGCCTGATCACTCCCTGAGCCGCCCTGTTCGATCAGCCACTTGAGCTGGGTCCGACACTCCCGAATAGCATCGATGGCCAGCCGGTAACGCTTGGCGAAGCGATCTCTGGCCGGAACGGCGTGCCGCAAGAAGGCATCGGCCCCCCGTTTGGGGTCGAAGTAGGCATCGGTAAACGCTACCACCTCGGGCCAGGTGAAGATCCCTTCGCCCTTGAGCTTGTGGAACAGGTCATAGATCAGGTTGGGATCCGACACTGAGTCCAGCGTGGCGGTTTCGTAATACTTCTGGAACTCTTCCAGTACATCCTGCGGGTCGTTCACGAAGTCGAGTACATAGGTACTTTCCTTGCCCGGATAGGTGCGATTGAGCCGCGAGAGGGTCTGGATGCAGTCCACCCCGGTCAGCTTCTTGTCCACATACATGGCACACAGCTTGGGCTGATCGAACCCGGTCTGGAACTTGTTGGCCACCAGCATCACCTGATAGTCAGCCGTATCGAACGCCTTACGCATGTCCCTGCCCTTCAGCTCCGGGTTCATGTTCCGCTCGTTCCACGTCTGTCCCTCGTCCTCGATGTCGCCCGAGAAGGCCACCATGGCCCGAATGGCTTGATAACCCTGGTCCTTAACGTACTTGTCGAAGGCCAGCTTGTAGCGGACCGCCTCCATCCGGCTGCTGGTCACCACCATGGCTTTCGCCTGACCGGCCAGCAGCGGTGCAACGTGCTGGCGGAAGTGCTCGACTATCACCTGCACTTTCTGGCCAATGTTGTGCGGGTGCAGCCGGACCCACTGGGATAGCTTGCGCTTGGCCTTCTTGCTGTCCACTTCTGCATCAGCCGCTTCGCTCTCCATCGCCAGCTTATAGGCCAGTTGGTAGCTGGTGTAGTTCCGCAGCACGTCAAGGATGAACCCCTCCTCGATCGCCTGGCGCATGGTGTAGACATGGAATGGCTCGGGTTTGTTCTCATCAGAAATGGGCAGATGGGGCTTGGGCGGGCGACCGAACAGCTCCAGCGTCTTGGCCTTCGGGGTAGCAGTGAAGGCGAAGTAGCTGATGTTCTGGCTGCCGCCACGGGCAGCCAAGGTCAGGTTCATCACATCCTCGGCCGAGAGCTCTTCTTCATCATTCAACTGCTCGGCCATCAACACCTCACGCAGCTGACGGGCAGTCTTGCCGGTCTGGCTGGAGTGAGCCTCGTCGGCCACCACCGCAAAGCGGCTGGCCTTCAGGCTGGAGCTCTCCTGAATCGCCTTGAGCACATGGGGGAAGGTCTGAATGGTGACGATAATGATGGGAGTGCCGCTGGTCAGTGCCTCGGCCAACTGAGCAGATTTGCTGCCATCCCCCTCTTCCCGATTAATGCGGGAGATCACCCCGGATGCGTGATCGAACTGAGCGATGGTCTCCTGCAACTGGCTATCGAGCACGGTCCGGTCGGTGACGACGATGACCGAATTGAACAGCTTATCCCCCGAGCCACCGTCACTGACTCGCCGCAGCGACGCCAGCTGATGGGTCAACCAAGCGATAGAGTTCGACTTGCCCGAGCCCGCCGAGTGCTGGATCAGGTACTTCTGGCCGCTGCCTTCCTGCCGGAGGGTCGCCAACAGCGTCTCCACCACCTTCCACTGGTGATAGCGGGGGAAGATCATCGTCTCTTTCTTCTTACGACGGCCGAGGGCGTCCTCATCAAAGGTGACTTGCAGATGCAGATAGCGGCCCAGAATATTGAGGAAGGTCTCGGGTGCGAAAATCTCCTGCCATAGGTACTCGCTGGCATAGCCTGTCTCAGGCTGATCGTTCCCTGCCCCACCCTTGGCGGTGCCCCGGTTGAACGGCAGGAAGAAGGTATCTGCTCCGGCCAGCCGGGTGGTCATCGCCACCTCAAACTGATTGACGGCAAAGTGCACCAGGGCTCCGCGACGGAAAGCCAGCAAGGGCTCACGTTTGCCCGCCGTCACCAGTGGGCGGTCGAAGCGGTACTGCTGCTTGGCGTTCTCCAGACTCTGTTTGAAGCAAGACTTGAGCTCCAGCGTTGCCACCGGTATGCCGTTGAGAAACAGAGTGAGATCGAGTCGTCCATCATAGCCGTGAGGGCTGTAAACCAGCTCTGGCACCACCCGCAGCCGGTTCTTGGCATAACGCTCGCAAAGCGTGGGGTTAAGGTCATGGTCAGGCTTGAAGGTGGCCACTGCCAGCCGGTGCCCTCGATCCTCTACCTGATGACGGAGTAACCACAAGGTGCCCCGCTCATCGCTCTCAAGAGCCCTGACCACGGCGTTGAGCAGATGACGCTCTGGCTCCTCACCGTAGGTTTTACAGTATTTCTGCCACCCCTCTGGCTGGCTCTCCTGCACATAGGCGATCAAATCTTCCGGATAGAGGGCTCGCTCTTTGTCATAGAGTGCCGACTCACCGACCAACCAACCTGATGCGACCAGTTGCTCGATGATATGATCCTGAAATGCCTTCTCCCGAGCCCTATTTTCCAAACTGAGGTCCAGGCTCATGGCTGACCCCCTCGGGCCAGCAGTACCTGATAAAGCGACTGCATCGCCGCCAGATGCCCCGGCAGACGGCTATAGATCTCGACCGCAAGAGCTTCCTTGTAGGTATGCGAGGTCAGGTTGCGATCTTTGAGCATCGACAACCAGACCGTCTCATCGGCCAGCCAGTGGGCCGCATAGGCTTGGCTCATGCACTCACGGGGGGTATTGGCTTCGATACCTTCCGCCGCCAGCGCCTTTTTCAGGGTCTTCCAGGTCAGTTCGATACAGAACTCGAAGCGTTGGATGCTGGCATCGACCACCAGCGGTTGGCTCGCGTCATAGCTCAGGGATTCGGCGAGGCGTTTGAGGGCGTTGCCAAGGGCAACCAGATTCAGATCCAGACTCATAACACATCCTTAAGGCGTCATTCGACGGTAGAGCGGCACCCTGTCACACAGGATGGCCTGATACAGCGGGCTCTGGGGCGACTCCTCATCGAGTCGCACACAATCGATAGGGAGCAGGGTATCGGCCTCATCGATGATCGCCAACACCTGCTGCCATTGCGCCTCGCTGGCATCGGGGCACTCGATGGCCAGATCGATATCGGAACGCTCACGGTGGTCGCCACGGGCCCGTGAACCAAACAGCCAGATCGCCTCGACAAACGGTAAGGCTGCCAGTTGGCTGACAAAGTCGTAGCACGCCAGCCCCGTTAGCGTCATGCGGCCACCTCTTCGGCAGGCTGTGTCCAGCCACGCAGATCGATCTTGCCGGTAACGGCGGCGGAGATCAGGGCGGTGCGGCGTTCTTGCATCAATTGGATAGCCTTATTTGCAATATCAATCAGCTTGCCAAATTGCATTGCATGTTTGGCAACAACCTCCACAATTTGGGTCTGTTCACTAATTGGAGGGACTAACTGCTTAAGATAGCCAAGGCGATCTGACTTGATTCCTAGAGCTGTTGAACCTGTAGCAAAAGTCATCAATCCGTGTTGGAACTCTGTAGATTGTATGAACAGCTTCAAATATGAGCAGTCAAGTATATCCCGTAGCCCCCTGAATTTGATGATTCGTTGAGCTAATGCGATGCTCTCGTTATCAACTTGGGCGACTTCGCCTAAAGGAGCCTCGGTCGTAAATAAGACATCCCCAAGCTTAGGCTTTCCTCGGCGCATAACTTCTTCGTAGTCATCCTCAGAGATGAACTCCTCTGACAGGTGGTAGTCAATTGAGCCATTTTTTATATTTCTGGCAGTGACAAGAAAAACACCAGACTCAGTTTTTGTTGGCGTTTTGCCACGGTAATCGACTATTGGCTCTATATATTTCTTAAACCCAGCAACAATCCAATGCTTCGGCACTTGGCCGAGCCACTCGACGCCGGAGTCTTTCATCGGGGCATCGGGGTTGAGACCCTTGGTGACGGCGTGGGAGATCACCGCTTGCCGTTTCTCTTTCAGCAGTTCGATCAGCCGCTGCTGCTGGGCAATCAGCCGATCAATTCGGGCGGTTTCGTAGTCGAGGAAAGCGGCTATCCGTTGTCTTTCGTCTTGTGATGGAAGCCAAATATCAGCCCCTCGAAGAATCGCTTGGGTGATACTGAAAACTTTGACGCCTTTCACTGCATGACGAATAGCTGTGCGAAATTCTTTCGAGTCAAAAAGATATGCAAAAAAACGATGACTACTTTTATCGATTGGACGAACGATAATGGTGTGATAGCCAGCGAATGTTACAACGTCGCTTGTTAACTGAGTGAAATTACCAGACCCATCGATATCTTCGGATGTATCGGCAAAGACAAAGTCACCGATATTCAGCACTGAGCTGGATGACGTTTTTAAATAATCTTCTTCAACACACCTCAAAGGATGCTTTGTTGGGTCCACTTCGAAACCGTATTTCGAATGTACTTCGCCATAGTTAACGCAAGGAATACCTTCATCACGAAGATTTTCTTTGGTAATAGTCAGCCCTTTACCAAACGTGAACATATAGCGCAATTTGCTCGTTAGCCAATGACTTGGCATATCCCCTAACCACTCAACCCCAGAATCCTTATATTCCGGATACGGCTTATATTTTCCCACCAGCCCTTGCTGAGATGTTGCTACTGCCTCGCTCATGAATGCACCTCCGCCAGCAACTGCATAATCTCCTTGGCTACCGCATCGAGATCGGCATCGATAGCCGCCAGCTCACGGGGCGGCTGGTACTGGTAGAAGTGGCGGTTAAAGGGGATCTCATAACCGACGATGCCGACCTGACCATCGAGCGGATCGGTTTTGCTGGTGTCGATCCAGGCATCCGGCACATGGGGCAGCACCTCACGCTTCAGATAGTCATGAATGTCTTCCCCCAGCGGCACATTTTCGTTATCCCGTAGATCTGGATTGGCTTCCGGCTCGCCCTTGGTTTTACACACTTCAGCGGCATCGTCCTGCTCAGCCAAATGGCTTACCAGCAGTTTGAAGGCCGGGGCTGGCAGCTTAACCTCACCTAGCAGCTTGGTCAGCTGCTTTTTGAACTTGTCGCGAGAGAGCAACTTGGCCTCAGCGAACTGGCCCAAGGCAGTCAGGATGGCAGACTGCAAGGTGCCATCGAGCTTGGCCCAGCCCTTGTCGGCAGTGAGGCTAGCAAGGCGCTCGGCATCCTGTGGGTAGAATGCAAGTTTCAGCGGCCGCTCCACGGTGATACGGCGATAACCGAAGGCGGTGGTGGGGAAGATCTTGGCGATCGGGCTCGCCTCGAAACGGCTGGCGAGGCGGACGATTTGCTCAATCGCCTCGTCGCTCAGTTGTTTACGCTTACTCCCCAATGACTTACGCATCGGGCTGTGCAGGTCACTGGCGTTGATCAGCAGCACCTTGCCCTTACGCTCGGTCGGTTTGTGGTTCGACAGCACCCAGATATAGGTGGCGATGCCGGTGTTGTAGAACATGTCGGTGGGCAGGGCCACCAGGGTATCGAGCAGGTCGTGCTCGAGGATATAGCGGCGGATCTCGCTCTCGCCGCTACCCGCCCCACCGGTAAAGAGCGGAGAGCCGTTGAGGATGACGCCGATACGGGCGCCCTCCGGCTTCATCTTGGCGATAAGATGTTGCAGGAACAAGAGTGAGCCGTCAGAAACACGGGGCAGACCTGCCCCGAAGCGGCCGCTGTGGCCCTTTAGCAGGTGTTCGTCCCGGACTTGCTTCTCGACCTTCTTCCAGTCCACCCCGAATGGCGGGTTGGAGAGGCAGTAATCGAACTTCTCCAGCGGCAACTGGTCGTCAGATAGGGTGTTGCCCAGCTTAATGTTGCTGATGTCCTGCCCCTTGATCAGCATGTCGGCCTTACAGATGGCAAAGGACTCGGGGTTGAGCTCTTGCCCAAAGGTGGCCAGACGAGCGGCGGGGTTCAGCTCGTGCAGGTACTCCATGCCGCAGGAGAGAAAACCACCGGTGCCCGCGGTGGGGTCATAGATGGTCCGCACCACCCCCGCCGTCGTTAGGGCCTCGTCATCGGCAGCAAACACCAGAGAGGTGGTGAGCCGCACGATGTCACGGGGGGTGAAGTGCTCACCGGCGGTCTCGTTAGAGCTCTCGGCAAACTTGCGGATCAGCTCCTCAAACACCAGACCCATGTGGTAGTTGTCGACGGTTTCGGGGGAGAGATCGACGTTGGCGAAGTTACGGACCACCTTGTAGAGCAGGTCGGCATCTTCCAGCAGATCGATGCTGGCGGCGAAGTTGAAGTGCTCGAACACCTCGAACGCCTCACGGGAAAAGCCCCGCACATAAGCATCCAGGTTGTCACCGATCTGCTTCTCGCCGAGATTGTCGAGCGTGAGCTTGGCGGTGTTGTAGAAGCTCTGCCCGGCGGCATTGAGCAGCAGCTTATGGCGGGCCAGCTCGGGCATGGCCTTGGTGCTCTCGGCGGTGGCCAGCACCTTGTCACGGGTCGGGGCCAGTACGCACTCAAGACGACGTAACACGGTGAATGGCAGGATGATGCGGCCATACTGGGACTGTTTGAAATCACCTCGCAGGAGGTCAGCCACCGACCAGATGAGATTGGCAAGGGAGGAGATATTGGTTGTCATGGAAACCCCGTGGGACGCTCGAAATAGCGTGATCCTATCACAGCATCTGGCCTCCAGTCGTGGCCTCGGAGCAGGCTGCGTAAATCTGCCGTTTTTGATTTTCCCGTTTGGCCCACCAACAAGGGCAAAAGGGCCAATTAGGGTGCTCAATCTGCGGAAATTTCAGCATTTTATAGAACTTTTTCTGTGTGAGACTTCGTAGAAAAAGTTCTTAAATCTGCCAAAATTTCAGCAGATCGGCAGACCTCATATCCCACCTATTTGGCGGGGCGGAGGGCAGCTATCAACTTAGTAAGGGATGTCACTACATCACCTGTTGTCAATCATTAGAATATTTCATGAATAGCCGTTTTTGCGTTGTTCACAACGAAAACTCGAAATGGGACCTTGGGGAGGAAAAAAGAGGGGTTGTATTGCTTCTGCCGATCCGTATAGTCGGGGTTGTCGGCGGGCAGACGCCCCCGCACATCGCACCTTGGCTCACGCCATAGGCCCACGGGGGGCGCTGTTACCCGACCTGATTACCGCCGCTTGGAACACACACAACCTAATTTTAGTTCCACAGCAGCGGTCCTCTAAGAGGAGAGACACCATGTCTCAATCCACTCAATTTGACCTTGAATTTGCCCTGGCCGATGCTGGCCACTCCCTGACTATCGACTTTGCTGCCATCAAAGAGCAGTTCCCCATTATGGATGTCGCCTCGGCCCTGACCGGGCAAGACGTCAAGAAAGTCGGCTCCAACACCTATCGACTGGATGATGCCAGTTGCCCACTGTGCGGCCATAATGATTGCTTCACCCTCTATCCTGACGACGATAGCTTCCACTGCTTCAGTTGCGAGGAAAGAGGCGACGTGTTCGATCTGATCGTCAAGTGCGGTCAAGCCGACAAGGCATCTGATGCTGCTCGTCTGCTCCTGCTGGGAGAACTGGCAGTCACCCCAACCGTTCGCAAAGTGGTGAAGCTGGAGCAGCCGATCTACACGGCCCCACCTGCTCGCCTGCAAGAACTCTTCAATCTCGCAGCTAGTCACTATCAGTCCCGTCTGGATGTAGACGAACTGATGGAGCGGCGTGGCCACTCTGAGGAGGTGTTGGTGGGGTTGGATATCGGCTTCTCCGGTGGCCTGAACAAGGTTCTGAAGGATGCAGGGTTCAGCCAAGAGGAGCGACTGGCCTCCGGTCTGGTCAAGCTTCGCAACGATGCCCCAGATCTGCTTCGTGACTTCTTCCCGAGTGGTGTCTATGTGTTCCCGCACTTCGACCGCAACGGACAAGTCAGCCGCTTCACCTTCAAGGATCCAAATAAGGGTCAACCGTACCAACTGCCGAGCCGTCATTGGCTTAACGGGGTGCAGTTCTACGGGGAAGAGTGTCTGAATGCTCCAGGTCCTGTCGCCCTGGTAGAAGGAGAGAATGACCGCCTGTCACTAGTAGATGTCGGTTGGCCGGGCCCTGTACTCGCGACTATTGGCACGCTGTCACAGACCCAATTGGATTGGCTGAAGCGTGAGCTGACTGAACGTGACGTCGTGACCTTCTTCGACACCGATGAGGCGGGCGACAAGTACCGCTCAAAGATGGCTCGGCTGGGCCTCAAGCTGACCCAAGTCAAGCTGCCAGATTGCGTGAAGGATATCGACGAATACCTGCATGGCGACAACCCCTTGCCTCTAACCGAGCTGGTGGCGGCATTCACCCTGGTTGAGCCTGTGGCTGAGGTCGAAGCCGAAGCCGAAGCCGAAGCCGAAGCCGTTCAGGACGATGATCAGCATCTGGAAGTCGTCAAGGTCCTGCCACGTACAGCCATCTTTGAAAACGAGCTCAACGATTCGGCCAACGCCGAACGGTTCGTGCAGATGCACGGGCATAACCTGAAGTTCGTCCCTGAGTTAGGTGGCTTCATCCACTTCGATGGTACGCACTGGACCCAGAATGACTTGACGCCCATGATCCTTGCTCAAACCGTGGGCAAAGAGATCCAGGAAATCGGGCAGATGTTGATCAAGCAGGCGTGCAAGAAAGAGGAGCTGTCTTGGGCTTATGCAGTGCTCAGACACGGTTCTAGCAGCCTTAACCGGGCTGGCATTCAGAACATGTTGGAACTGGCCAAGCCGATGATGACGGCAAGACTGCACGAGCTGAACGCCAATCCGATGCTGTTGGGCACGGCGAACGGTGTCATCGACCTGAAGTCGGGTCGCCTGTTGGCACCGAGACGGGCATTCATGATGACCCACCATAGCCCGGTGGTCTACGACCCAGCTGCTGTCTGCCCGCGATGGGAGCAGTTCATCGACGAGATCTGCTGTGGTAATGCCGAGTACGCTGCCTTCCTGCAACGTTGTGTGGGCTACTGGATCACCGGCCGCACCGACGAACAGCTCCTGTTCTTCCTCCACGGGGGCGGCTGCAACGGCAAGAGTACCTTCATGTCGGTCATTCAGCAGTTGCTGGGAGAGTTCAGTCGGCAGATCAACAGTAACGTCTTGCTGTTCAACCGCAACGGCAATACCGGGCCGAACCCGTCCCTGACCAAGCTGGTGGATGCACGTCTGGTGGTCGCCAACGAGCTGCCTGAGGGGGCCCGTATGGATGAGAACTTGGTGAAGGCCATGACGGGGGATGACGTAATTGTCGCTCGTGCTCCCTACGCCAAGAAGGAGATGGAGTTCCGCCCATCCTTCTCTCTGGTGATGGTGGGCAACCACAAGCCCGAGATCCGCGATACCAGCAATGGCATGTGGCGTCGGATGCTGATGCTGCCCTTCAATGCCTCCTTCACGAAGGAACAGCTGGACCCAATGCTGATGGAGAAGCTGCGGGCCGAGATGCCCGGCATTCTGAACTGGGCCATCCAGGGCTGCCAGATGTGGCAAGAGCAGAGGCTCAAGGCATCGATTCCTGCTCGTCTCAAGCAGGATGTCGAGACCTACCGTGCCGAGTCAGATATGGTTGGCTGCTTCCTTGAAGAGTGCACCCAGGCCAGAGCAGGGGCCAAAGTGCCCATGAGCGAGGTCTACGCGGTCTACAGCCGATGGGCACAGCAGAACGGTGAATGGGCCATGAAGAAGCTGGCCCTCAAGAAGAAGCTGCTAGAAAAGGGCTATCTGATCCCCCGCTATAACAGCAAGGACACCATCATCGGGTTGACCCTGCTCGATAGCGAGATGGCTGACATGACGGTCTCAGTCCGTAGGGAGCAGCCGGAAACAGGAGCGAACTACACTGTATGACGAATGGGGGGCCTGCGGGCCCCTCTGCTGTTTTTGATTTTCCCGTTTTCCCCGCCAACAAAAGCAAAGGGCTCAAACCAAGCAATCAATCTGCAGAAATTTCAGCTATTTATAGAACTTTTTCTGTATGAGACTTCGTAGAAAAAGTTCTTAAATCTGCCAAAATTTCAGCAGATCGGCAGACCCATCCCTCCTTTTATCCGGCATCAGCAAAGGATGAGAGGGCCGCTTCTATCACCTCGCTGAGCTTCTCCAGCGAGACATCCCCACCGTATCGGTCATAGCTGATCGCCCCGTTGGTGTGACCCAAGATCGCCGCCGCATACTGCAATGGCACTCCGTGATCTTTGAGTGCTGCCCCCACGGTATGCCGCAGGCTGTGGAAGTCCTTGTCGACGGGGCGATGGCGGCTAAACCACTGCCCCCACAGGTGGCTGTAACTGTCCTGTCGATGGGGAAGCTCAGGGAAGATGCGTCCCCCTATCCTCCCCTTCACAAACTCGATGAAACCGCTCTGGAGAAGGTGCCGATGGAGAGGAACGAGACGAGCACTATTGGCCGTCTTGAGTTTCTGGTCTGGCCGTCCACTGCGAATATTCAGGCACCATATACCGTCAACCTGTTGCACATCATCGGCATAGAGCTGACAGATTTCGTTGGCACGAGCTCCGGTGAACAGACCCAGCAGAGCAATCCACCTACGGTGGGGCTCTTGCTGCTTAGCCCACCCGATAAACTTGCGACGTTCTTCCGCTGTGTACCCACTTCGTGAGTTCACCTCCTTGGCTCGCTGTAGCTTCAATCCGGCGAAGTGGTTGATGACCCCATCCTGATGGTTAGCCAGCCAGTTAAACAGCAGGGAGAGCTTCTGGAGATACTTGTTGATGGTGGTCGGGCTCTTGCCGGAGTTCAGCAGGCCCTCCTTGAACTTGACCACATCCGCTTTCCCATAGTCAGCGGCCGGTCTATCACCCAGCGCCTTGATGAAGCAGCCGATGTAGTTCTTCTGGTTGCTGAGCTCTTTCGGTGCCCAGGAGAGGGCCTTCTCTTTCAGATAGCGGTCACTCAAGACCGACAAGAGCGGAGCAAGCGGTTTGGCCGCCGGAACAGCAGGCTTGATGTGCGACTGAGGTTGAGGGTTCTCTGGCTCGCTTGCGGATTGCACGACTGGCTGAGCTCTGGAACGCACACAGGCAAGCAACTGGGCAACCTTGTTACGTGCACAAAGTTTGTCTCGGGTATGCAGGGATT
>NZ_CAWMDN010000174.1:0-899 GCF_963866575.1 Aeromonas sp. L_1B5_3 | reverse complement strand
ATTCCCAAACCCGGATCATCAGGTCCAACACCAAGATCCGGATATTCCGATCCCCCCAACAAGGCCACCTCACTGCAGGTGGCCTTTTGCATTTCAAGGAATCACCCCATGTCTGCCTTCATGATCGATCGCAAGGATTACCTAGCCTTTGCCGTACAGTTACACCGCTTTTGCAATGCCCCGATGCCACCGCACTACATCCTTGAGTTGCTGCGCACCCTCTGGTGGAACTCGCCAATGGATGTCACCAGTACCTGGACGTGGCGGGTAGACCGGCTGGTACGGCTGATGATGCTCGCCAACCGGCGTGCAGTCTGGCATCGCTATCAGCTGGGGCGTCATCAACCACTTCAGCACCGCTCTACCAAGCTGAGTCCGCTTAAACCTGCCCACCGTTACCACCAGGCTCCACTCACCGATAGCGAGCTGGTGGCCCTCTACAAGTTCACCTGCTGCGCCCTGTACCAATCGAGCGAATGGACCGGGAGCCCTGAGCAGGCACCTCGGCTTGTGAAGGTACTACAGCAGTTGCAACAGGCTCTCGCACAAGACGTGCTGACCCGGCTGTCACTGTGGGAGCAAGCACCCTGGGGAGAGATGTGATGGATCTCTACATCACCCTGACAGTGGCAAGCTCGCCACCGAGTTCAATGGCCCACCTAGCCCAACGTGTCGCCGATGACATGGCACACCTGCATCACCGTCTAGGGGATGGGGTGAGCGATGAACTGGGCATCAGTATCAGCTATCTGGTCGAACAGTTTGCGCTGCTGGCAGCTGCTTACCGTTCACCGGAGGAAAAGGAGAAACACCCATGATCGAATTCAACGACAGCTTTAGCCAGGCCTCCGTAGCGGAGGCCATGTGTGCTCACTCAGGGCTTGCCAAGCTCATCAGTC
>NZ_CAWMDN010000173.1:0-19590 GCF_963866575.1 Aeromonas sp. L_1B5_3 | reverse complement strand
CTCCCTCCACCATCATTCAGAAAACCCGGCCTTGTGCCGGGTTTTCGCTTTTCTGGCCCGTCCAACCCGTTATCCCTCTGCACTCCCAACCTTTAGCGCCATTTGCCTGTTGGCGAGAACGCAATAAAAACGGGAGGCCAGCGCCTCCCGTTGTTCAGTTCTCACCGCCATCAGAGCGTGAAGCGATAGAAGATATCCACCGCCTGTGCCACCCCGCTCATCGCCTGCAGATAGAGGCGCGGCAGCAGTTCGTAGCGCAGTTTGAACTCGGCGATGGGGCTGAACACCCCTACCCCGTATTGGAACTGCAGGCCCGGCAGCAGATAGGCCGACAGGGTCACCTGGGTGTTGTCACCACTGCCTGCCGTATCGAGGGAAACATCGCTCATCCCGAGCGACTCGCCAATGCTCGACACCACCCCATTGGCCTGACTGACCGCCCCCGCTACCAGCAGACCGTTGAAACCGCCATCTTCCCCGGTAGTTTGCAACCCTTTACCGCGCAGCAGGTAGGAGAGCTGTTCCGACTGCGCCATCTGCGGCTCGGAGTAGACATTGATCGCCGGCTTGCTGGCCGGGCCGGTCACCCGCACCCCGACCGTCACCTGCCCCTCGATGGTATCGGGATCACGGTACGCCTCGATATTGAGGAAGGGGCGATCGAGCGGACCGGAGAAGAGGATCCGCCCCTCCTTGATGATCAGGTTCTGGCCATAGGCCTTGAAGCGACCATTGGTGAGCACCAGCTGACCATTGCCTGCCAGCGGCTTGCCCGGATCTTGACGAATATTGAGGCCGCCCGATACATCGGTCTTGAGCCCCATCGCCTCCAGCTTCACATCGTTGCCAAGGCGGATCGCCACCTTCATCGCCAGCGGCAGGCTGGCCTGCTTGGGCGCTGGGGGCAGATCGTCATAAACCACGGTGACATCGTCAGAGACGGCGACCGCAGAGTCAGGCAGGCTCTTGACCAGAATGCGCGCCCAGGGGATATCCACCTGACCGGTCACCCGGGTTTCGTCACCCAGTGAGACGGCGATATCGGGGGAGACCTTCACCCGCCCCATCCCCGGATACTGCGCCTCCAGCTCCTTGCCCTGAATGGTGAGGCTGCCGGTCACCGGCATCTTGGCCCAGCTGAGCCAGCCTCCCAGTGCCAGCGGCCCCTTGCCAACCAGCATGGAACCATCCAGCTCGGCCCGATTGCCTTCAATCTTGAGGCGGGTCACCAGCTTGGTCAGGGTCACCATGTCGGAGTGGGTCTGCACCTCGCCATCGCTCAGATTGAGCTGGCCAAACAGCAGCGGCGCCGCCAGAGTGCCATCAAAACGGGCATTGGCCGAGATAACCCCGTGCAGGGAGCGCACCTCCGGAATGAGCGGGGCAAAGGTGTCGAGCTTGAGATCATCAAACTTGAGCTGGCCGCCGAGCAGACCGCGACCGGCAGGCTCCCTGATCAGCAGCTCGGTATCGATATTGCCGATCTGCCTGGAGGCAAAGTCGAGACGAATGGCCGCCTGCTGCCGCTCGAAATCAAGGCCCAGCGCCAGCTGCTGGTAGTCGGTCTTGAGATCATCGGTGACAAAGGTGCCCGGCGTGGTACGCACCACCGCATGGAGGGTCGGCTGGTTGCCGCGCCAGCTGGCCCGGCCATCGGCAGAGAGCACCGCCTGCCAGCTAAAGTTGTCCGGCAACCAGGGACGCAACCGCTTGAGGTCAAACCCGGCCAGTGCAAACTCCAGCGAGCCTTGTGCTGCCGACACCAGGCTTCGTTTCACGCAGAGGCTGGCCCCTTGCGAACCGAGGCAGAGATCCCCCATCGCCACGCGCTGGCGCGGCAGATCCACATCCAGATCCCAGGGCGAGGCGAGATCCCAGCGGCGCAGCGGGGTTTTGAGCTTGAGCTCGGAGAGAGCGCCACGCCAGTGATCCCCGCGCATGCCGCCCGCCAGTTTGAGGTTGGCCGCAACAGGGTCACCCTTCATGGTCAGGGTCAGCTGATGCTGGTTGAAATCACCGTTCAGATTGAGCAGCAGCTGGCTCAGCTTGGTGGCACCCTGGGTCAACGCGGCAACCGAGAGTGACAGCTCGCCAGCGGGCTTGGCCCCCAGCGCGCCATTGCCCTTGAGGGTAATGCCGCCGAGATTGGTTCCCGCGTAGTAGAGGCGTCCAGCGGTCAGATCGGCTGCCACTCTGGGGGTCTGCTGGTTACCGCTTACCTTAACCTGCCCTTTGATATCCCCCTTCAGACCGGGATAGATGCCGCCAAGCTGGGGAGCATCCAGTGCCGCATCCAGCAGCCAGCGAGCGGGGGCTATGCTCCCCTTGGCCTGCAGCTGGTTGGGGCCGCTTTGCAGTGAGAGGGTCGGGATCTGCCACTCCATCTTGTCGTTGCCGCGCAGCTCACCCTTGAGGGCCAGCGGATACTGGTTGAGCTTGCCATCGATCTTGAGCTTGGGCAGGTTGAGCTCCCAGTGACCCGCCTCGCTCATCGCAAACCGGCTCTCCAGCTCCCCCGCCAGAGTGCCCTTGAGCTCGGGCAACAATTCGGCCGGATTGATCCCCTTGAACAGGGTCGTCCCCTGCCACTCGATCCCCTTGTTCCAGGCGAGCTTGCCATCGAGTTTGAGCTCCCCCTTGAGGGCGTTGAGCTGCAAGGCGATCTTGCTGAGCCGATCCAGATCCCCCTTCCCTTCCAGCACAACCTTGAAAGGAGGCACGTCGGTACCCTTGCCGGCGGTATTAAGAGCAAATTGATAGCCGGAAAGCTTGCCCTTGGCGGTCAGGCTCCCTTTATCCAGCCGATAGTTCGGCTCATCTTTGGCGGGCTTGTGCAACGGCCAGCCGAGGCTCTTCCAGTCGAGCGCCAGATCGAAGGGCAGATCCGGGTCGAGCGCGGCCAGAGATCCCTTGAGGTTGGCGGCAACCGGCCCCTTGGCGACCAGAGTCAGAGCCAGTTTGCCAACCGAACCGCCCAGAGTCAGGGTCGCCTGCTCACCTTGCAGCTCGCCATCGAGCAACCCCTTGCGGGCCTTGGCATCCAGGGTCACCGCCAGCGGATAGTCATCCCCCAGCCGGATATTGCCCTTGAGCGACAGATCCGCCATGGCGTGGCGCAGCGACAGCTCGCGCACCTCGATGCGATCGCCGATGGCACTGGCTGAGAGCTGCAACTTGTCGATCCCATCGACCAGCTCACCCTGCTTGTATTGCACCCGGGTCACATTCACCCCTTCAAGCTGAATGGGGAATGGCAGATGGATGGCGGGCAGCACTATGGGTTCTGCCTTCGCTGCCTTGTCGTTGCTAGCTTTCGCTATCTTGGGTGCCTTATCGCTGTCACCCTTTGCTGCACTCTTTGCTACCGGGGAACTTGCGGCCTTGCTGCTGGCCTGAGCCGGCGCCCTGGCTGAGGTGCTGGCAGGGGCATCAGCAATGGTCACGCTCAACTTGTCGAGCACCGGCCCGCGCACGATCAGCCCCTTGCGATTGAGGGTGGCGCCGATATCGAGTGATCCCAGCGTCACGGCAACACCGGGTACCGCCAGATCGAGGTCAGCCACCTTGAGGCTGTCGACCTGAATCTTGAGGGGGAGCGGATGCCAGACAAAAGGCTCCGACGGCTCTTCCGGGGCAGGCTCCGAGTCGGCCACCTTCACCACCGGATGGGTCACTTCAAGAGATTTGATCCAGAGTTTGCCCTGCAGCAGTTTGCCAAGATCCCAGTCGAGCACGGCGCGATCGACCGTGACATCCACCAGCTCATCCTGCCAACCCGCCCCTTCTAGAGTCCAACCGTAACCAAGCTGGCCCGCCACCAGCTCCCCCTTGAGGGAGGGCAGCGCCGCCCTGGCCTGTTGCCACAGCCACTTGTTGCCCTGATGGGTGAATCCCAGCAGGCTGACGCCGATGAGCAGCAGGAAAATCAGCCCCATCAGCCAGAGAAAGATGCGTTTTACCCAGATCATAATTCAGGCCCCAATGCGAAATGCAGCCGCAAGGGCTTGTCCTCTTCCGATACCCCGACCGCCAGATCCAGCCTGACCTGACCGATGGGGGTTACCCAGCGCACACCGACACCGGTACCAATCTTCCACGGCTCGCTGTAGTCGTTGGTGGCGGTACCGCCATCCACAAACAGGGCTCCCAGCCACTTGTCACTGAAGCGGTAGTTGTACTCCATGCTGGCGACGCTGGTGTAGCGGCCACCGGTCAGCTTGCCGTCCGAGCCAGTTGGCGAGATGGTCTCGTAGCCAAAGCCGCGTACCGTCTGATCACCACCGGTAAAGAAACGCAACGATGGCGGCACCAACGAGAAGCTGTCGCCTATGATGGCCCCCTGCTCGGCACGCATCAGGAATCTGTGGTTATCCCCCAGAGTACGCAGCCATTTGCTGCGCCCCCACACCCGCATAAAGCTGATGTCGGAGCCCCAAGTGGGGTCGGAGAACTCCAGCGTCAGCTGCTGGCGATCGCCCCAGTCGGGCACCAGACCGCCACGCACCCGCAGCCGCGACCAGGAGACACCGGGGATCAGCAGCAAGCTGTTCCCCTCGTCGGCGCCCTGGGTATAGATTTCGTTCTCCAGCCGGATAAAGACGTCACGGTCCCAGCTCTCCGGCCGCCGCGTCCAGCGGTGCACACCGACAGTCGTCAGGTCGGAGCGGGTATCGTTGTTGTCCTTGTACTGGTAACCGGTCTGGATCGAGTAGTAGTCCCGCAGCGGGTTGCCCACCGGGATCTGGTAGTCGAAGCTGAGCTCGGCCTCCGGCTGGGAGACCTTGGCGGTGGCAAAGAGGCGGTGGCCATAGCGGTTGACCCAGGGCTTCTCCCAGGTGGCGCTCATCCGCGGCCCCACGTCGGTGGCATAGCCGATACCGGTCTCAATCTCGTGATCGACCCGGTTGTCCAGCGTCACCGAGATGGGCACACGGTAGTTGCTCGCCTCGCTCAGCACCGGCTTGATATCGACCTGACGAAACAGCTTGGTGGAGGAGACATCCTGTGACATCTCGGCCAGACGGATAGCCAGATAGGGGTCACCGCTCTTGATGTTGATAAGCGGCCGAATAAGGTGGAGCGCTTCGGGGGTGGCGTCGTAGCGGATCTCGCCAAAGTGGTAGCGGTGGCCCGACTGGAAGAGGATGTAGATCTCCGCCGTCCCCTTGTCCGGGAATACCTTGACCTGGCTCTTGCCCAGCTTGGCATCGAAGTAACCGCGGGCCAGCCCGAGGCTGCCCAGATCCGCCTTGATCGACTCATATTTGGCGTGATTGAGGGGATCCCCCTCTTTGAGCGGCAACTGATCGAGCAGGGCACTGTAGACCTCGTCGCTGCCGGCATCCCCCTCCAGCAGAATATCGAGGCGCGAGACGATGACCGGCTCCCCCTTGTCCACGTCAATCAAGACTTTGGAAGGGGTCTTCTTGTCGCGGCTCAGGGTGATCTTGGGCTGGTAGTAGCCATACACCTGCAACGCCTTTTGCACGCTCTCGGTGATTTTGGCGCGAGCAGGGCGGTATTGCCGCTCCTGATAGACGGGCAAGGCGTTGAGGTAGGCTTCAACGTTATCCTTGTTCTCCCCTTTTAACCCCTTGACCTGATAGGTGAGCTTGGCAGCCAGTGCGGGGGTGGCCATCAGCGACAGCATAAGGCCCAACCCGAGCACCAGGAGGCTACGTCGAAGGGCTGAGCCAAAGAGCGAACTCCCTGTCAGCAGGGACGGATTGCATCCTGTCAAAGGTCAATATTCCTGAAAATTGGTTAAGATGGCGGAGCGGCTCACGGCACATCGGAAGCAGAGAAACGGAGCACCCCAGCAAATTGCGAGCCCTATCCTAACATAGGCACCGGCTGGCAACAGTGCGGCATCCGTGGCAAATTCACCATATCTTTGAAGGCGTTGGCTACAAATCATCCGCTCTGGCACACATCGCCGGGTTAAAAAACGCCGACCCTAGCCTTCATCTCACTCCAACACCGTGCTCACCAGTACCACATACCCGCTACGTCCGGATTCCCGCCAGCAACGGCACGCAAAACAACATGCGACAGGGTTTGTCGGCAGCCGGGTTCCACGGCGCGCTTTCGCGGCAGAATCTTGTCGAATGCGTGTGCCCCAGAGCACACAACCCATTTCGGTTAAGAAATGCTCGTTCAGGGCAATCGAATTATCCCGCTCCCCTTGTCGCCCCCCCCTGCCCCACACTTGAAGTCAGCAATGTAAAGGAGACACATCATGCATGCACGTAGCGAACAGATGGCTGACTATATTGCCGATCGTCTCGAGTTCATCACCTTTCTCGCCTGTTGCAGCGCCCTGCTGGCCCTGCTGACCGGCATGAGTGGCCAGCAGGCGCTGGCCTTTACCGCCCTCAACCTGCCGTTTGGTCTCGGGATTTTGCTAGCCATGGCACTGCTGGCACCGCTGCCCGCTTACTGGCGCCTGCCGGGGATCACCCTGCTGCTGGCAGCTGGCGCCCTGATGACCCTGCAACTGGGCGGCGAGTGGCTCAATCCGCTGGCCATCTGGAGCCTCTACGCCCTGCTCGGGCTGGAGATAATCTGGCAGGCACGGCCCAAAGCTGCTCTGGCGGCTGACGGACGCGGCCAATTGAGGTAACCTTGCGCCCCCGATTTGCCAACCCCAATAACCGAGGAGCCCCATGAAAAAAGCCTGTGCCCAGCACATTCTGGTCAAGACCGAAAAACAGTGTCTGGAGATCAAGGAGAAGATCGAAAAGGGCGCCGACTTCGGCCAGATGGCCAAGCGCTTTTCCACCTGTGCCTCTGCCAAACGCTGCGGCGATCTGGGGGAGTTCAACAAGGGGGATATGGTCAAGCCCTTTGACGATGCGGTATTCAAGGGCGAGCTGCTCAAGGTACTGGGGCCGGTGCGCACCAAGTTCGGTTTCCACCTGATCAAGGTGCTCTATCGCAACTGATCCATCCCGTCAGCACGACCCAATCCCCTTCCAGCGAGGCCCGTTTGCAACGGGCCTCGCGCTGTTTTACCGTCTCCCTTGACTCATAGGCCAAAAGCCCCTGAGCCCATACGAATTTACTAACGTTATCAGGCTATTAAGTTTATTCTTCTCGGCACGTTCCGCACTTCGAGGATGGATCCCGCGCTATGCCCAGCTTATACAGGTGGCCACTGCTGGCCTGGTTGCTCCCTTTGGCAGGGGCTCTTGGCAGCCGCTTTCATCTCTGGCCCTGGTGGCTCGGGTTCACCCTCTGCCTGCTTGGCGCCATCATCTCTCTGGTGTTGCTGGTGCGCCTGCCCTGGTGCCGCAGCCGACACGCCAATGGCTGGGGCGCCGTGCCGCTGCTGTTGCCTCTGGCCTTTGTGATACAGGCGCTGCGCGTACCGCTGGTCAACGATGTCAGTACGGATCCTTACAACCCGCCCCTGCTGCGCTGGGCCAGCGAGCTCAGAACGGCGCAGGATCTGCCGATTAATCCGGCTCCGTTGAAAGCATTTGAGGGTAAACCCGGTCCTCTCTACACCAAGGCCTCCCCGGCCGAGGTGATCACCGAAGCCAACGCCCTGATGGAGCAGCTCGGCTGGCAGGTGCGGCCAAGTCCGGATGGCCTCGATGCGGTGGCCACCACCGGCTGGTTCGGTTTTCAGGATGATGTGGCGCTGCGAGTCTTTGTCGGCCCAAGCGAAACCCGCATCGACATGCGCTCAGCCTCCCGTCAGGGGCAGAGCGACCTGGGTACCAACCGGGCACGGATCGAAGATTTTCTGATCCGCCTCAACGAGCGGCTGGGTCAGGCCTACAAACCCAATTTGAAGCAATAAGAAGGTCAGCAATGCGCGTCGAGGTGAAACCCGACCGGGAATATGCCTGGTTTATCCGTCCCTTTTTCTGGCTACAACAGCGCAACTACGGTCAGGTGCTTATTCCGGGCAAGTGCTGGGGCCGCTCGCCACGCCTGTTTGCCGCCGTCGCCACCCTCTATGGCGTCATCAACCGCAAGCGCTCTCCCATCGATCCCGTGCTGCGCTCCCTGGTGACGGTGCGAGTCTCCCAGCTCAACTGGTGCCGCTTTTGCGTCGACATCAACGCCATGACCCTCATCAAGCGCGCAGGCTCCAGCGAGAAGGTAGAAGCGCTCGCCAACTGGCGCGAAAGCCCGCTGTTCGACGAACGGGAGCGGGCCGTGCTCGACTACACAGAAGCAATGACGGGTCTCGATGGGGTCAGCGATGAGCAGGCCGCCCGCCTCAAGCCCTGGTTCGACGACGACGCCATGGTGGAACTGACCGGCCTCATCGCCTTCCAGAACATGTCGGCCAAGTTCAACGCCGCCCTCGATATCGCCCCGCAGGGCTTCTGCCAACTGCCAGTGCAGCCAGAACGTCCGGCCCAGCCGAATAACAAGGACGCCTGATGAGAGGCTCCCGCCTGCTGCTGCTGCTGGTGCTGGTGATGGGCTGCCTCATCGGCGCCTTTTTCGCCTTCGACCTTGGTCACTACCTGAGCCTGCCCCAGCTGCAGGCCCGTCAGGCCGAGCTGGCCGCCCTGGTCGACCGCCATTTCATCAGCGCCGCCCTGCTGTTCGTCGCAGTCTATGTGGTGAGCACTGCTCTCTCTCTGCCCGGTGCCAGCCTGCTTACCCTGGCCGGCAGCGCCGTGTTCGGTGTTGTCTGGGGGCTGCTGCTGGTCTCCTTTGCCAGCAGCATTGGCGCGACCCTGGCCTTTCTCAGTGCCCGCTTTCTGCTGCGCGACTGGGTCGAGCGGCGCTTTGGCGACAAGCTGGCCAGCTTGCAGGCCGGTATGCAGAAGGAAGGGGCGCTTTATCTGCTGAGCCTGCGCCTCATCCCCATCTTCCCCTTCTTTCTGGTCAACCTGCTGATGGGGCTCACTCCCATCAGAGTCAGCACCTACTACTGGGTGAGCCAGCTTGGCATGCTGCCCGGCACCTTCGTCTACGTGCTGGCAGGCAGCGAGCTTGCCAACCTCACCAGCACCGGCAATATCCTCTCCCCCGGCCTGATGGTGGCGCTGACCCTGCTCGGCCTGATGCCGATGCTGCTCAAGGGCCTGCAGCGGCGCCTCGCCCTGCATCGGCTGCACGCCCCCTACCGCAAACCGACCCGCTATGACTACAACCTGCTGGTGATTGGCGCCGGAGCCGGCGGTCTTGTGACCAGCTATATCGCCGCGGCGGTGCAGGCCAAGGTAGCGCTCATCGAGAAGCACAAGATGGGGGGCGATTGCCTCAACAGCGGCTGCGTCCCCTCCAAGGCGCTGATCCGAAGCGCCCGCTTTGCCGCCGAACAGCGTCGGGCCAGTGAACTGGGCTTTAGCCCAAGTCAAGCCAGCGCCGATTTCGCTGCCGTGATGGAACGGGTCGCCCGCGTCATCAAGGAGGTCGAGCCCCACGACTCCATCGAGCGCTATCAGGGGCTGGGGGTGGACTGTATCGAAGGGGAGGCTCGGCTGGTCTCCCCCTGGGAGGTGGAGGTGAACGGCCAACGCCTTGCCAGCCGTCATATCGTTATCGCCACCGGCGCCCGGCCGCTGGTGCCCAAGCTGCCGGGCCTTGAGCAGGTACCTTGGCTCACCTCCGACACCCTCTGGCAACTGCGCACCGCCCCGCGCCAGTTGCTGGTGCTGGGCGGCGGCCCCATCGGCTGCGAGCTGGCCCAGAGTTTTGCCCTGCTAGGGGTGCCGGTGACCCTGATCGAGCTCTCGGATCAGCTGCTGCCCCGCGAAGAACGGGAGGTGGCCGAGCTGCTGGCGGAACAGCTGGCCCGTGACGGCGTGCGGGTGCTCACCGGCTGGCGCGCCGAGCGAGCCGACTATCTGCCTGCGGCTGAGGGAGAGCTCCCCATCCGGCTGCAACTGCGCCGGGGCGACGAGACGCAAGCCATTGCAGGGGATCAGCTGCTGCTGGCACTGGGTAGGGTCGCCAACGTCAGCGGCTTCGGGCTCGAAGAGCTGGGGGTGGAGCTGACGCCGAGCGGCACGGTGGCGGTCGATGGCTTTCTTGCCACCAACTACCCCAGCATTCTGGCGGTGGGGGACGTAGCGGGCCCTTACCAGCTCACCCATGCCGCCGCCCATCAGGGCTGGTACGCCGCAATCAATGCCCTGTTCAGCCCGTTCAAGCGCTTTCGGGCCGACTATCGGGTCATGCCGGCCGCCATCTACACCACCCCCGAAATCGCCCGGGTCGGCCTCAACCAGAAAGAGGCCAGGGCACAGTGCATCCCCTTCGAGCTGACCCGCTTCGCGCTGGCCGAGCTGGACAGAGCCATCGCCGACGGCGAGCGTCAGGGCTTTATCGAGGTGCTCACCATACCCGGCAAGGATCAGATCCTGGGAGCCACCATAGTTGGCACTCACGCCGGCGAGCGGATCGCCGAGTTCGTACTCGCCATGCGCCACCGCCTCGGCCTTGGCAAGATCCTCGCCACCGTTCACGCCTACCCCACCCTGATGGAGGGGAACAAGTATCTGGCGGGCGAGTGGCGACGGGCCCGTCAGCCCGCAACCCTGCTGGCTCTGCTAACCCGTTATCACCGCTGGCGCCGCGGCGCCAGACCCAACTCCAGGTAACCCGGATGCGACACTCATTGCCCTCGTTCAAACAGCTGTTGTGCGCCCTGCCCCTGCTGGCAGGCAGCCTTCTCTTCACTCAGGCCAACGCCGCCGGCAACCCGCTGTGGCAGCAGACCCTTGATGAGGCCAAGGGGCAGACCGTCTACTTCAACGCCTGGGGCGGCAGCCCGGAGATCAACGCTTATCTGGTGTGGGCCGGGCAGGAGCTGGCACGCGACTATCAGGTCAAGCTGGTGCAGGTGAAGGTGGATGACATCGCCCAGAGCGTCAGCCAGCTGTTGGCCAACAAGCAGGCAGGCAAGCAAACTGGCGGCCCCATCGACCTGCTCTGGGTCAACGGCGAGAACTTCAAGGCGCTCAAGGAGCAGGGGCTGCTCGGTGCCCCCTTTACCCGGGAGCTCCCCAACATGGCGCTGGTAGACAACAACCTGCCGGTGAGTGAGGACTTCACCTTGCCGGTGGAAGGGCTGGAAGCCCCCTGGGGCATCGGCCAGCTCAATCTGATGGTCGACACCGAAGAGGTCACCAGCCCCCCCACATCAGCTGCAACCCTGCTTGCGTGGGCCAATGCCCACCCCGGCCGCTTCACCTATCCCAAGCCGCCCCAGTTTCACGGCTCCAGCTTTCTCAAGCAGATCTTGCTGGAGCTGACGCCGGATCCCGCCCCTCTCTATCGGGAGGCGACCGATGCCGAGTTCATCAGGATTACAGCCCCGCTCTGGGCCTGGCTCGATGAGCTGCATCCGGCACTCTGGCGCAAGGGCAAGCTGTTTCCGGCCAGCGCCGCCGAAACCCGCCAGCTGCTCGATGATGGCGAGCTGGCGATGGCCATCAGCTTCAACCCGCAGGAGGCGCAGAGCGCCGCCCAGATTGGTGCCCTGCCCCCCAGCGTCGAGGCGGTCGCCATGGCAAAGGGGTCGCTCACCAACAGCCATTTTCTCGCCATCCCCTTCAACGCCAACGCCCGTGCGGGGGCCAAGGTGGTCGCCAACTTCCTGCTAAGCCCTGCCGCTCAGGCGCGCAAGGCCGACCCGGCGTACTGGGGTGATCCCAGCGTGCTGCGCAGCGATGCCCTGCCGGACCCAGCCAAGGGACAACCGGCTCTGCGCTTCAAGGCAGTGGCAGAGCCCCACCCCAGCTGGCAGCTCAAGCTCGAAGCCGCCTGGGCCGAGCGCTACGGCCACTGATGAGCCGGTTTGGCTACGTTCCCCTCGGTTGGCGCCCCCTGTTCACCGCCGGGTGTGCTCTGGTTTTTGGCCTTCCATTGCTGGCGGGGGGGTGGCTGCTGCTGGCTGAGGGATTGACCCGACCCCATCTGCAATTGCTGCTGGCCCAACCGGGCCTGTGGCACTCGGCGCTGCTGAGTCTGTGGATTGGCGCCGCCTCGACCCTGACCAGCCTGCTGCTGACCGCCCTGCTGCTGGCCCACAGCGACAGCCGGGCCTTCGGCTGGCTGCGTCGGTTGCTCTCGCCCTTGCTGGCGCTGCCCCACGTTGCCTTTGCCATCGGCTTTGCCTTTCTGCTCGCCCCCTCCGGCTGGTTGCTGCGCCTGCTCTCGCCGACCTTCACCGGATTTGAACTGCCCCCCGACTGGCAGACCCTGCGCGATCCCGCCGGACTGGGGCTCATCCTCGCCTTGACCCTCAAGGAGACTCCCTTCCTGCTGCTGATGGCACTCGGTGCGCAAGATCCCGCCAGGGTGGCGCGCCAGCAGTGGCTGGGGGCGAGCCTCGGTTTCAGCGCTCCGCAGATCTGGTGGCGCCTGCTGCTGCCGGCACTGTGGCCTGCCCTGCGTCTGCCCCTCTACGCGGTGGCCGCCTACGGGGTGGCGGTGGTGGATCTGGCCCAGTTGCTCGGGCCAGATCTCCCCGCCCCGCTGGCCGTTCGCCTGTGGCTCTGGTATCAGGACCCGGATATTCTCTGGCGCGGCGCCACCGCCAGCGGCGCCCTGCTGCTGCTCGCCATCACGGCGTTGCTGCTGGCCCTGCTGCGACTGCTGGAGCTGGCCCATCGAACCCTTGGCAAACCCGGCTGGCTCGATGGCAGACGCTCAAACCCAAGCGCTCTTGGCCACACCCTTGCCACCGGCAGCGTGGCGGTCCTGATCGCCATCAATCTGGCGGTATTGGGGGCGCTGCTGCTCTGGTCGCTGGCCCGGCGCTGGCCTTTTCCCGCCCTCTGGCCGAGCCAGTGGAGCGGCCGTTATTGGTTCGACCTGCTGCCGACTCTATCGCCGCTGCTGACCACCAGCATACTGCTGGCGCTGACGAGCGGGGCGATAGGGCTGGCGATGGCAGTGCTGAGTCTGGAGGCACAGGCGGGCCGCCGCCCCTGGCCGCTCTGGCTCATCTGCCTACCGCTGCTGTTGCCGCAGGCCAGCCTGCTGTTCGGCATTCGCCTCGGGATAAACTGGTTCAGCTTCACGTGGGGGGGCGATGGCATCGGCTGGGGCTGGGTGCTCTGGAGCCAGCTGCTGTTTGTCTTTCCCTACGTCTATCTATGCCTGCACGGCCCCTATCGCCAGTTCGACCCGCGGATCACCCAAAGCGCCCTGCTGCTGGGGGCGACCCCATGGCGAGCCTGGTGGCAGGTCAAAGCACCGCTGCTGGTGCGCCCACTGCTGTTTGCCTTTGCGGTAGGGGCTGCGGTGAGCCTCTCCCAATACCTGCCGACCCTGCTGTTTGGCGCAGGCCGGGTAGTTACCATCACCACCGAGGCGGTGGCCATCGGCAGCGGCCTCAATCGGCGACTGGCGGGCCTCTACGGCCTGCTGCAACTGCTGCTGCCGCTCGTTATCTATCTGCTGGCGCTCTGGTTGCCGGCGCGGATCAATCCGACGCTCAAGGGGGCGGCTGACTATGCAAAACAACCATGACAACAGCCCCATGCTGAGCACCACACCTCTTCGCCTCTATCTGGAGGAGAGCCTGCTGTTTTCGCTGCCCGCCCTGCAGGTGGCGCCGGGCGAGGTGTTGACCCTGATGGGCCCCAGCGGCTGTGGCAAGAGCTCGCTGCTTGCGGCGCTGGCGGGGGTACTGCCCGCAAGCGGCCCGCTCCGGCTGGAGGGGGACGTGACCCTTGGCGAGCGCAGTCTCACCCAGCTGCCGCCCCAGGCGCGGCGCATCGGCATGCTGTTTCAGGATGATCTGCTGTTCGACCATCTGACGGTGGCGGAGAACCTGATGTTCGGCATGCCGGCCAGCGTGAAGGGGCACAGGGCGAGGCGAGAAAAGGCGGTGGCCACGCTGGCGCAGGTGGATCTGACCAGTCAGGCAGACAAGCTGCCGGGAGCGCTCTCCGGCGGCCAGAAGGCTCGCGTCAGCCTGTTGCGGGCGCTGCTGGCCGAACCCGAGGCATTGTTGTTGGACGAACCCTTCTCCCGTCTCGACAAGCCGCTGCGGGCCGCCTTTCGCGAACTGGTGTTCGCGCAGATCAAGGCGCTGGCCATCCCCGCCATTCTGGTGACCCACGACGAAGAGGACGCGCCGGGCACCATACTTCAGCTCACCGAATCCCGTTTCTGACCGAGGAGTTCACCTTGTTTGACCGCCACCTGATCCCCGTTATCCGCAGCCCCCTCACCCGGCTCGCCAAACCGCTCTGCCGCGCCGGGGTCAGCGCCAACCAGATAAGCCTCACCGGCTTTGCCATCGGCATGCTGGCGTTGCCGCTGCTGGCCTTTGGCTGCTATCAGTGGGCGCTGGCGGCGATCCTGTTCAACCGGCTGCTGGACGGGCTCGATGGCGCCGTGGCGCGGGAAACCGGCATCACCGACTGCGGCGGCTTTCTCGACATCACGCTGGATTTCATCTTCTACGCCGCAGTGGTGCTGGGCTTTGCCCTCGCCGCCCCCGCCAATGCGCTGCCCGCCGCCACCCTGCTGTTTGCTTTCATGGGCACCGGCTCGAGCTTTCTGGCGTTTGCCATCATGGCGGGCAAGCGGGGCATCGACAATCCGGTCTACCACCACAAATCCCTCTACTATCTGGGCGGCCTCACCGAGGGGAGCGAGACCATCGCCCTGTTCGTGCTGATGTGCCTGTGGCCCGCCGCCTTCGCCTCGCTCGCCTACGGCTTTGCCCTGCTCTGCGCCATCACCACCCTGACCCGGCTCTGGAGCGGTTACCACACGCTGCGCCCCCCCCGGCGCTAACCAGTGCCGCCCTCACCGGAGGGCTAATCCATCGCGCGATGAATTGGCGATGGGTGCGGCGCACGGAACACTTGCGCCCGGATGACAATGTTTTACCATGGCGGCACTTTTATCAGTCTCCTTGAGAACCCTATGCGTCGCCTTGCCTCTCTTCTCACTCTGTCGTTGTTTCCTCTGCTCGGTGGCTGCAGCAGCACGCCGGCTGCCAAGCCCGTGGTCGTCCCCCAACCCAAGAGCGCCTTCATCAACCAGACGCCGTCGCGCAGCCCCGTTTACAGCCAGGGGGTGAGCAAAGGGGACTTCGCCAATCGCACCAATGTGGACAGGTTCGTCCAGAAGATGGTCGAGAAGCACGGTTTTGACAGCGCCCAGCTACATCAGGTGCTGGCGCAGGCAGAGCGCTACGACTGGATCATCCGTCTGATGGATGCCCAGGCGCCGACCACCGCCAAGCCCACCGGCCCGACCGGCGCCTGGAACCGCTACCGCGCCAAGTTCATCACCCCGGACAACGTACAGAACGGCGTCAACTTCTGGCGCGAATACGCGAGCGAGCTCAATCGGGCGGAGCAGATCTACGGAGTGCCGCCCGAGATCATCGTCGGCATTATCGGGGTCGAGACCCGCTGGGGCCGGGTGATGGGCAAGACCCGCATTCTGGATGCGCTGGCCACCCTGGCGTTTGATTACCCGCGCCGCGCCGAGTTCTTCACCAGCGAACTGGAAGCCTTCCTGGTGATGACCCGCGATGAGGGGATGGATCCCACCGAACCCAAGGGCTCCTACGCCGGTGCCATGGGCTACGGCCAGTTCATGCCCTCCAGCTTCCAGCGCTATGCGGTGGACTTTGACGGCAACGGCCACACCAACCTCTGGGATCCGGTGGATGCCATCGGCAGCGTCGCCAACTACTTCAAGGCCCACGGCTGGGAGAAGGGGCAACCGGTAGCGGTACGCGGTCAGGGCCAGCTGCCCGGCTATGAGCACGGCTTCCAGACCCGCTACCCGGTGGCCTCCCTGCGCCGCGCCGGCCTGACGCCAACCAGCAGCCTTGGCAACCACAGCGAGGCGAGCCTGCTGCGCCTCGATGTCGGCACCAGCTACCAATACTGGTACGGCCTGCCCAACTTCTACGCCATCACCCGCTACAACCACAGTACCCACTACGCCATGGCGGTGTGGCAGCTGGGGCTGGCGGTGAAGGCGGCGCGCTGACAAACCGCGATCTGCAGATAAAAAAAGGAGCCTTAACGGCTCCTTTTTTATACCAATTACTTTATTTATTCACGGCAGATTGACCCGAAATCAGACCCCGGCCTTGGCCAGTGCTGCGGAGACGATCTGCTGGGCCTCCTGCTGGATGAGGTCGAGGTGCGCGTCGCCCTTGAAACTCTCCATGTAGATCTTGTAGATGGACTCGGTGCCGGAGGGGCGCGCCGCGAACCAGCCGTTCTCGGTCACCACCTTGAGGCCGCCGATGGCGGCATCGTTGCCCGGCGCCTTGGTCAGCTTGGCAATGATGGGCTCACCGGCCAGAGTGGAGGCTTCCACCAACGCCGGATCCAGCTTGGAGAGCACCGCTTTCTGGGCACTGTTGGCCGGAGCGTCGATACGGCGGTAGCTGGAGCGGCCAAATTTGGCTTCCAGCGCGTCGTAGTGGGCCTGCGGATCCTTGCCGGTGACCGCCAGAATTTCCGCCGCCAGCAGCGCCAGAATGAAGCCATCCTTGTCGGTGGTCCAGACGGTGCCATCTTTGCGCAGGAAGGAGGCGCCAGCGCTCTCCTCGCCACCAAAACCGAACTCGCCGCTGTAGAGGCCATCCACGAACCACTTGAAGCCGACCGGCACCTCTTTGAGGGTGCGGCCAATCTCGCCGGCAACCCGGTCGATCATGGAGGAAGAGACCAGCGTCTTGCCAACGGCTGCATCGGCAGACCAGCCGGTACGATGGGTAAAGAGGTACTGGATTGCCACCGCCAGATAGTGGTTCGGGTTCATCAGGCCGGACTTGGTAACGATGCCGTGACGGTCGTAGTCAGGGTCGTTGCCAAGGGCGATGTCGAACTTGTCCTTGAGCGCGATCAGGCTGGCCATGGCGAACGGGCTGGAGCAGTCCATCCGGATCTTGCCGTCTTTATCCAGGGTCATGAAGGAGAAGGTCGGGTCGACCTTGTAGTTCACCACCTCGATGTTCAGGCCATAAGTCTTGGCGATGACGTCCCAGTAGGCGACGCCGGAGCCGCCCAGCGGATCAACACCGATCTTGATGCCCGCGTTCTTGATAGCGTCCATGTCCAGCACGTTCTTCAGATCATCCACATAGGGGGTGACATAGTCGTGCTCGACCACGAACGGGCTCTTGAGCGCCTCGGCGAACAGCATCCGTTTCACGCCAGCCAGACCCGCTTCCAGAATGGCGTTGGCACGATCCTCCACCCACTTGGTGATCTCCCCTTCGGCGGGGCCACCATGGGGCGGGTTGTACTTGAAGCCACCATCTTCCGGCGGGTTGTGGGACGGGGTGATCACCACGCCGTCAGCACGGGCAGCCGGTTTGCCTGCATTGTGGCGCAGGATGGCGTGAGAGATGACCGGGGTCGGGGTAAAACCGAGGCCAGCCTGAATGCGGGTTTCAACGCCGTTGGCCGCCAGCACTTCGACGGCGCTGGCAAAGGCGGATTCGGACAGGGCGTGAGTATCCATGCCGACAAACAGCGGGCCAGTGATACCGGCCTGCTGGCGATACTCCACCAGGGCCTGGGTCACCGCCAGAATATGGGATTCGGTAAAGGCGCTGTGCAGGGCGCTGCCGCGGTGGCCGGAGGTACCGAAGGCAACTCGCTGCTCGGGGCGGCTCATGTCCGGCTTGTTGAGGTAGTAGGCGCTGACCAGACGGGGAATATTGGTTAGGTCGCTTAAACGGGCCGGCTGACCGGCGTGGGAATGCTGAGCCATGGCGTTTTCCTTGCGTAATGGCGGCCTTGCCGGGCAAGGCCTGAGTCTTGAAAAACCGTTAGATTGCGCCGCACACCTGCGCAATCACCTCGTCGCCGTAGCCCATGCTGCTCATCAGCTGGGCCACCATGTTCTGCTTGCGACTGGTATTGGTGTTGGTGATCACCCAGAACGGGGTTTCCGGTACCGGCTTGGGCTTGGTGGTGCTGCCACTGGCGCGCAGAGCCTCGGGATCCCGCGAGAAATAGACGCGCTTGCGCCCCTTGATTTCGGTGGCCTGGGTAAACCCGACCGGATCGTCCCGGTAGAGGGTACTCAGCACCTGCATGAAACGGTTGATGGACTTCTCTTCCTGCTGCAGCTCGCCTGAGTCGAGCAGGGCTTGCAGCCCCTGCGGTGCAGCAACGGCACGGTGTGGTGCCACAGGCGCTGGCTCGGCAACGGCGGCTGACGCGGCCCCCTGAGCAGGCTGTTCCAGCAGACGGCGCAGGATGTCGGAGGCACTCTCACCGATGTGCCGGGTCTGGCTGGCGATATAGAAGTAGAGATCGTCATCAAGCTCGATGGTTTTCATAGGGATGCGCTGGACTCGTCGAAATTCGGATGCGGCGATTATACATAGGCAAACCCGACAGCCCAAGGGAGGGGCTGGCAGATGTACATGAATCTCATCGAGAATACGGCATAATAGCGGCCCAAGTGTGTGATCGGCCGCACTGATAGCCGATCTGAGAGGGATTTTTTAGAAAAAAAACCACACAAATTTTCCCTTCATCACACGAAATCCTTTTCTTTCCAGTGCGTTAAATCATATCGGCAACGCACTCATGACCGAACAAGGTGTCATTTTGCAACAAAAGAGCGTAGTGAACTTCAAAGAGCAGGGTCAGGGACCGGCCGTCATTCTGATCCACGGGCTGTTCGGCAGCCTCGATAACCTGGGCCTGCTGGCCCGCGCCCTCGGCGAGCACTATCGGGTCATCAGTGTCGATCTGCGCAACCACGGCGTCTCGTTTCGCAGCGACGACATGAGCTATCCGGCGCAGGCCGCCGATATACTCGCGCTGATGGATCACCTTGGGCTGGATCAGGCGGCGATAGTCGGCCACTCCATGGGGGGCAAGGTCGGGATGCAGCTTGCCAAGCTGGCACCCGCGCGGGTGAGCCGGCTGGTGGTGGCCGACATGGCGCCGGTCGCCTATCCCCACTCCCGCCACCAGAATGTGTTCGCCGGCCTCAACGCCACTCTGGCGACTCTGCCCCAGAGCCGCAGCGATGCAGAGCGCATTCTGGCCGAGCATATCGAGATCGCCGGGGTGCGCCAGTTTCTGCTCAAATCCTTCGCCAAAGGTGACGATGGCTGGCAGTGGCGCTTCAATGTGCCTGCTCTTGAGGAGAACTACGCCAACATCATGGGCTGGCCCGAGGATGAGCGCCGCTTCGAGGGGCCAGTGCTCTTTATCAAGGGGGGGGATTCCGATTACATGCAGCCGCAATACAGCGAGGCGGCACTGGCCCAATTCCCGGCAGCAAAGGTGCGCGTCATCGCCGGAACCGGCCACTGGCTGCATGCAGAAAAACCGATGTTGTTCAACAAACTGGTTGTGGATTTCCTGTCCACAGGCGGTTAACAGTTCCAAATCCTTTGTGATATAGTGCGCCCGTCATAAGGAGTGTGCGCAATCCATGCTAAGTGAACATATCGACCTGATCGAAAGTTTGGGCCTCAAGTTATTCTTTGTGGCCATTTTCATATTGATTGGCCTGGCCATTCAGGACGTTCTCAAACGCGGCAACGTGCCCCGTTTCGGTCGTTTCATCGTCTGGTTGGTACTGTTTCTGGGTTGTGCAGGTTTTGTCGCCAAGGGGCTGATCGAACTGGGCTGGGAAGGCTCAGGACTAGGC
>NZ_CAWMDN010000172.1:0-64795 GCF_963866575.1 Aeromonas sp. L_1B5_3 | reverse complement strand
TTTTTTATTGCCTGAAAATCAGCAAATCGCCTGATAATTGCCCCGTTTTATTACTATTCCTTTGAATTCCTCGTCTTCCCCGTCTGTTTTACTCATAAAAAACGGTCGCAACAGCTTAAAATGGCGCTTTATCTGGTCGGAGATAGCCCATGTTTTGTCCAAAATGCGGCGGTCAAACCCTGCAGAGCGTCAGCCCCAAAGAGTTTCGCTGTGGCTGCGGTTTTCATTTTTTCCAGAATGTGGCGACGGCTGTGATGGTGGCGCTTTGCTGGCAGGACGAGGTGCTGGTTGCAGTGAGAGCGGGCAATCCGGGCAAGGGGTTGCTGGATCTGCCGGGAGGATTTGTCGATCCCGGCGAGTCACTGGAGGCGGCTCTGGTGCGCGAGTTGCAGGAGGAGCTGGGACTTGATGTCAGCGCTCAACCTTTTACCTATCTCGGTTCGTTCCCCAATATCTACCCCTACGATGGCATCACCTATCACACCTGTGACACCTTCTTTGCCATCGTGCTGAGCGAAAAACCGGTCATCCAGCCGGCTGATGATGTGGCCACCTGTCAGTGGTTGAAGATCAGCGATATCCCCTTGTCCCGCTTTGCTTTCGAGTCGACGCGCACCGCGATGGCGCGGTTGCAGCAATCTCCTTTGCAGCCTGATCCTTGCTGATGACGATGGGGATTGGCAGCGACCATCCCTGTCTCATCCTTGTCCGCTTTTGTCCCGCAGACGCCATTCGTCAGACGGTGAGTGGTATAGTCAGCAGTGGATCCGGATTCAAGGAGCATATCGTGAAGAAGATAGTTCTCATCTTGCTCGGCATCGCCGTGGCGGCCTTGCTGGCCATAGTGACGTTGATAAGCCTTATCGACCCCAATCAATTCAAGCCCCAACTGGCTGAACAGGTGCGCAAGAGCACGGGCCGGGAACTGGTGATGGCGGGGGAGATTGACTGGCGTTTCTGGCCGAGTCTCGGCCTCTCGCTGGAGAAGGTGGCTCTGCGCAATCCGGCCGGTTTTGCCGAGCCGGATCTGGTTCGTTTCGAACAAGGCGAGGCCTCGGTGGCCCTGTTGCCGCTGCTCTCACATCGTCTGGAGATTGGCAAGGTGACCCTGAGTGGCGCCCATCTCTTTATCCAGACCAAGGCGGATGGCAGCTCCAATCTGAGCGGACTGATCAAGGAGGCCACTGCTGATACAAGCGAATCGGTCACCCCTGCAGCCCCTGCGCCGACCACTGATAGCAAGCCCTGGCAGATCAGCTTGCAGGGTGTCGCGCTCTCCCAAGCCAGTGCGCTGGTACAGGATGATCGCAGCGGCACCTCGCTGCGACTGTATCGCCTCGATCTCGATATGGGGCAGCTGGCCACCGGTCAGTGGGTTCCCGTGACGCTGGCCGCCAAGGGGAGTGCCGACAAGCTCGCTTTCGACGTTAAAGGGCAGACCCAGATCAAGCTGGCGCAGGAGGTGATGGCCAGTGAACTGAAAGACTTGAGCCTCAGTGGCAGCCTGAGTGATCCGTCCCTGCGACTCGACAGTTTCTCCATCAAGGGAGACCGACTGGCCTTGGGTGAGTGGAGCAACCTCACGTTGGCGCTGAAGGGGGCCAAGGTCGAGGGGCTGCAAGCTTCACTGGCTGGCTCGCTGGAAGGAACGCTCAAGGGACGGCTCGACAAGGAGATGAAGCTTGCCGAGCTCTCCGATGTACTGCTGACTGCTGCGCTGGAAGGTGATGCGCTGCCACGCCCGCAGATGAAGCTGAAACTGGCCGGGTTTGCCCGTGCCGAGCTCGACAAGCAGTTGATTACCCTGAGCAAGCTGGTGATGAGTGCTGATGAGGCGCTGCTGAGTGGTGATGGAACCGTGCAGCTTGGCGCTGTTCCCGTAATCAGCTTCGATCTCAAGGGGGAGACGCTGGATCTCGACAAATGGCTCACCAAATCAGCACCTAACACACCTGCGCAGGCGAAAGAGGACAAACCGGCGACCGGTGTTGCCAACACTCCTGCAAATGGCAATAAAGCGGCAACCGGCAAGAGCGAAGCTCTCTCCGCGGTTGAACCGGATCTGGGCGCGCTCAAGGGGGGGGATCTGGATGGTCGGCTGCAACTCGGCAGCCTGCGTCTGAAAGGGCTGGATCTCGGCGCAGTCGATCTGCAGGTGGTTCTGGCCAAGGGACTGCTCACGCTCAAACAGTTCAGCGCGACCGTGGCTGGCGGTCAGGTAAGCGCGAACGGGGTACTCGACGCGAGCCAGCAGCCCGCCACCTACAAGGTGCACAAGCAGGTGGCCGGAGTGAACATTCGTCCCTTGTTGCAGACTCTGGCTCAGAGCGATCTGCTGGAGGGCAAGGGCGATCTCGATGTGCAGGTGCAGGGCCGTGGTCTCTCCGCGCTGGCACTGCGCAACGGGATGCAGGGCAAGGTTACCTTGAAACTGAGCGACGGTGCCCTGCATGGCATCAACCTGCCGGAGATGATCCGCGAGGCGCGGGCTACCCTCAGCGGCAAGGGGGCCGAGCAGGTGAAGGAGGTGCGCAAGACCGATTTCAGCGCCCTGACCGCCAGCTTTCAGATTGCCGATGGCATTGCTCGCAGCAACGACATCCAGCTCTTTGCCCCAGCCCTGCGGGTCAAGGGCGAGGGGCAGACGGCGCTGGTGCCGGAGAGCCTCGACTTCCTGTTCCTCACCTCCATTGTCGAGAGCAGCAAGGGGCAGGGGGGCAAGGATGTGGACGAGCTGAAGGAGATCACCATTCCGGTGCGGATCGGCGGTCACTGGCAGGCGCCCAGCTATCAGCTCGATGTGAAGGCGCTGCTCAGCAACAACAAGCTGCTGGAGGATAAGGCGCGCAAGGAGGCCGAACGCGGCCTCAAGAAGCTGCTGGGTGACAAGGCCGACAACGAGGCCGTCAAAGGGGTGGCTGACCAGCTGCTCAAGGGACTGTTCAAATAGGTGACGGTTCATATGGGCTGGCGGGAGCCGCGCCAATGCCGTTAGCGGTTGACCGGATATCAGCGCCATTGAAAAATGGCGCTGATATTTTTTATGGCGCAGTGATCTGCTGCGCCTTGGTCCGGAGTCATCTCGAGTTGAACCCATGCGCCTGATCCTGCTGCTCTGCTCCCTGACCTGCTACGGCATGGCGTATCCCGTGCTGGCCGGGCCGCTGGCAGATCGTCTGGCGGGCGCGCTGGCCGAGCAGGCTCCCGAACAGGCGCTGCCTCTTGACGAGGTGCAGCGGCTCGATCGTCGCCTGATTGCTCCCGACTCCCTCTATCCCGCCTGGCAGCGTTATCCGCTGCGCCAGTTGCAAGCCATCTATCGCTATCAGCAGGAGTGCGGGACAGAGAATGAGTTGCCTGCCGAGTGGCTGCCACTGCTGCAGGCGTTTTGCGGCCAAGGGGCTGTGCCCTCGACCCGCTGGTTTGCCGCACACCCCGTCTATCCGCTGGGCGGCTCCAGTGCGGCGCGCTGGCAGGCTGGTCATTCGGCGGCCGGGCTCGACGCTCTGCTCCATGTACGGGAGCGGCGCGATCGGTTGGGGCTGCTTGGCGAGCTCGGCGATGACAACCTCGACGCCCTGCTGAGGGGGGAGCGCTGGCTGCTGCAAGCGGGTCAGCTCTGGCTGCTTGCCGATGGGCAGTGGCGCCGTTATGGTGCGGGGCAGTGGCAGCCGCTGGCCGATCGGCTTGGCGTGACGCTGGATAGCCGTACCGCTGGTACTTGTGAAGAGCGAGTCGGAGCGATTTGTTTCAATACTCGCCCCACGCTTGACTGGCAGTGGCTGGCGCTGGCCAGCTCTCTCGGTTTCATCCTGCTGCTGGGGTGGGCCAGCTGGCAGCGCTGGCGCCTGCTGCGGGAGCGGCGTATCGCGTTGCAGATGCTGACCCACGAGCTGCGCACTCCCATCATGGCGCTCTCCGGCATCAGCGAGGAGCTGCGCCACGATTTCGACCGGCTGCCCCCTTCCGCCCAGCAGAGCGTGGGTCAGCTGCTGGGCAGTGTCGCCCGCCTGCATCAACTGGCGCAGGCCAGCCGCCACTATCTGGCGGCAGAGACTCTCGAAGATGAGCGGGTGGCGGTCAGTCTGGCCGAGTGGCTCACCCTGGCTTGCGAGCGGCATGACGCTACTTTCTGCCTTGAGCGGGAGATGACTCTGGCGCTCCCCTTCTACTGGCTCGATCTCGCCCTCGACAACCTGCTGCGCAACGCCAGCCAACATGGCCGCGCACCAGTTCGGATCTGTGCCAGCTGGCAGGCGGGGCGTTTGATCCTCGCGGTCAGCGATGGCGGCGAGCTGCCGGGTTACCGGCTCGCTACCCTGCTGCGCCGCGGTGCCCGTGCCGAGGGTTTGGGGCTGGGGCTTGCCATCGTGCGCCATCTGCTGCGCCGTCTTGGTGGGCGCCTCACCCTATCCGGCCCGCCCACTACCTTTACCCTGACGCTGCCCTGCCAACTCTGGAGCGACCCCGAATCATGAAGACCATCCTGCTTGTCGAAGACGAGGCGCTGCTGGCGGAGAACCTGCAACGCTATCTGACCCGCGAAGGGTATCGCTGCCTCTGGTGCGACACCCTGACAGCGGCGGAGCAGCAGTGGCTGGCGGCGGATCTGGTGCTGCTGGATCGCACCATGCCGGAGGGGGATGCTCTCGACTGGCTGCCCCAGTGGCTGGCGCGCAAGGCGCTGCCGGTGATCGTGCTCACCGCCAGGGTGGAGGTGAGCGATCGGGTGGCCGGGCTCGATGCAGGGGCGCGCGACTACCTGACCAAGCCCTTCTCCCACGATGAGTTGCTGGCGCGGATCCGGGCCCAGCTGCGTCAGCTGGGGGATGGCACTCAGGCGGTGGGCGGCTTGCAGCTCCACCCCGCCCGGATGCAGGCGAGCTGGCAGGATGCGGAGGTGAGCTTTACCCCCACCGAGTTTGCCCTGCTCACCCTGCTGGTGCGGATGGCGGGGCGGGTGCTGAGCCGGGAGGAGATCCTCAACCGGGTGTGGGGCTATCAGGCGTTCCCCTCCACCCGCACCGTCGATACCCATATTCTGCAGTTGCGCCAGAAGCTACCCGGACTGGCCATCGAGACGGTGCGCGGCATCGGCTACCGGCTGGAGGAGCCAGCGTGAAGCGTGCAACGCGGGCTGGACTGCTGTTGGCTCTAAGCGGCGGCCTTCTGAATGCAAGCAGCGTGATGGCAACAGAGGGTCTGGCCACCGATCGCACCGACCCGCTGCAACCGGCTACCTTGGCGCTGTTGCAGGGGGATAACCGGCATGCCTGGCAATCTTTGCAGCAGGCATGGCCCGCACTCAACAGCGATGCCGAGCGCCGCAACTGGCAGGGGATGTTGGCTGCGCTGAGTACCCAGCACTGCGGCAAGGATTTCCCGCTCACTCTGCCTGATGGGGTGAGCGAGCTGCGCCTTGAGCTGATCCAGCGCGATGCGCCGCTGCTGCGGGACTATCGGGTGCAGTTGACCGGCGAGGGGGCCATCGCCGCCGCGGAACTTATCGATCTCGCTGGCCGTGACCGACTTGCTGGCGCCCAGTGGGAGGCGGAGGGGAGTAAGGGGGTGAGAGTCGTGGGGGCCGATCTACCGACGCCTTTGCCAGCCGGACTCTATCAGCTGCGGCTGACGGTGGCGGGCCAGCGTTGGCAGGTGACGTTACCGCTGCCTGCGGTGCAGGATCTGGACTGGCTCTCCCGCTCGCCGCTGGCGGTGGCCAATCCCCCCGCCAATCCCGCTTCGTGCACTCCGCTCTGGCTTGAGCAGACTGTGCTGGCTCGCCCGCAATATTCTCTGATCTGGTGGAACCGCCTGCCTCTCGATGGCAAGGTGGGTTGGCCTGCCGCCACGCCCGACAGCTGGCGCACCCTTTCGCTGGTGCAGACCAGCCAGCGTGGCCAGCTGGTGTTGCAGCTGAGCCACAGTCAGGCGGGGCCGGTGGAGTGATGCCAAGGGGTTGAGTCGTTGCAGGCAGCGATGGATGGCCAGCCTCGGGCAGAGATTGTTTCGCTGGTGCAATTACTGTGACATTTTACTGATGTTATTTGCAACAATTGCCCGGTGGATGGTGGTGGTTACTAAAGGTGAAATGGCTGTGAAGCCTCTCCGCCTCTGCTCTGGGCTTAATCCTGACATTGGCCTGACAATCTGAGCCCGCCGATCTGCTGCAATGGCGGCTCCCGTTTTTATCAGGAATCACCGACCATGACCTCTTTCCCCGTGCTAACGAGCCGGATCCGCCCGCTGCTGCTGTTGATGCCGCTGTTCTCCCTGCCTGCCGAGGCGCTGACCCTGGCCAATGGTCAGTGGCGTATCGAGCTGGATCCCGCCACCCTGGCGGCCGAGGCTATGCTGCCCTCGGGCCAGCACCTTGCCATCTCTTCTCCCGGCCCGCGTCAGCCTGTCACCGCCTTGCAGCAGGAGGGGGAGCGTGCCAGCTGGCTGACCCGTGCTGATGGCGAGGTACGGGCCTTGGCCCGCCTTGAGGGCAACCGCCTGATCCTCACCCTGAGCCGCGCGAGTGCAGGCGACTTGGTATGGCCGCGGGTGCCGGCAGGGGCACAGGCGCTGATGCTGCCGATCCACGAGGGATTTCGCATTCCGGCTACCCACACCGCGTGGCGCAAGGCGCTGCTCGAGGAGTATCAGGGGATCAACACCACGGATAATCTGACCTTGCCGCTGGTCGGGCTGGATCACGGCGATCAGCAGCTGGCGATCCTCTTTGCCAACCCTTTCAACAACCGGCTCACCTTTGCTCCGAAGAAAGATGGCATTGCCCTCACGGCGACCCACAGCGTCAATCGCCTTAATCAGGCTGACCCCTATGAGGTGGCGGTGGCGCTGCAGCCGGGCAACGACTGGCTGGCGGCGGGCAAGGCCTATCGCAGCTGGTTGCAGGCGCGGGGCGAGCTGGTCTCGCTCGAGAGCAAGCTGGCGGCAGTAAAGGATGGCAAGCGGCTGATCGGCGCCTCTCACCTCTATCTCTGGGGCGAGCGACTGCTGGTGCCACAGGATGTGAAGAGCTGGCCCGCGCTGCGCCGCCTGATCCCCGCCGACTGGCTCAAGGGGGAGAGTAAAAGTGCGCTGCAAGCGCCCGATCTTGAGCGCAACCGCTATCTGCAAAATCTGGTGCTGACCGGAGTTGAGCAGGCGCTGGCGCTGCGCCATCCGGGTCAGCAACCGGCCGATTTCGCTGCCCGGCGCACGCTGGCGGCCACGCAACTGGGGGCTGCGCTCAACGAGCCGCAGAGTTGGGGCGATGGCAGTTCGGCCAAGATGATCGCCGCTCTCAAGCTGGCTGGACTACCCAGACTCTGGTTGGGGCTGCCCCAGTGGACCGCCGGTTTTGCTTCGCCAGAGGGGATTGAACTTGCCAAACAGGCGGGCTATCTCATCGCCCCTTACGACTCCTACGATACCGCGCTGCCGGAGGGGAATCGCCAACAGAGCTGGCTCACCGCCCAGATGGGGCAGGATATCTATTTGCGCTGCGGCATCATGCAGGCGAACGGACGGCGCAAGAGCGGCTTTCAAAGCAGCGGTGTCTACACCAATCAGGCCTGTGTGCGCCCGGTGATGGAGCAGCGCGTACCCTGGTTGCAGCAGGCGAGCCACTACAACAGCTGGTTCCTCGATGTGGCGGCGACCGGCATGGTGTTTGACGACTTCGACCCGGCCAAGCCAACTACTCAGGCGCAGGATGCGCAAAACCGGATGGCCGGGATGGCGTGGATTGCCAAGAGTCAGGGTGTGCTGGTGGGCTCCGAGGAGGGCGGCGCGGTTGCCAACCGCACCGCGGCTTTTGCCCACGGCCCCCAGACCAGCGGCTTTGGCTGGCAGGATCCCGATATGCGCCGCAACAAGCGCTCTCCCTACTATCTGGGAGCCTGGTATCCCGATTATCAGCCCGCGTTCTTCTTTCGCCAGAGCCATCTAAAACCTGAGTATCAGGGGCTTTACTTCGATCCGGCGCTGCGGTTGCCGCTGTTCCAGAGCGTCTTTCACGACAGCATAGTGACCACCCACCACTGGACGATGGATAGCCTCAAGTTCAGGGAGAGCCGTCAGGTCACCGAACTGTTGCAGCAGCTCTACAACGTGCCGCCGCTGCTCAACCTCAGTCTGGATAGTGCCAGCGCGCGCATTCCCTATCTCAAGGGGCTCGATGCCTTCTTCCGCCCGCTGCATGAGCGGCTCTACAACCAGCCCCTCACCGGTTTTCGCTGGCTCGATAAAAGAGGAGTTGTGCAACAGAGCGAGTTTGCCGATGGCACTCGACTGATTGCCAACTTCGGTTCGGCCACCGAGCTGGCAGGGATAAAACTGGCCGCTCAAAGTGTGCTGGCGCTGCTGCCCGATGGCAGCCAGCAGCAGTTTGTCTCGCAACCGGATGGCGCCCGCTAATCGGGCGTTCTGGCTTCTATTTTATCAGAGGATGATGTGGCAGAACTTTTCATGTATAGATGAACGTTCTGCAAAATAAACGAGAGGCAGTTCTGATGATTGAGAGTGAAGTGATTAGAGAGGTAAACCATCCGGCGTGGCCGCTGGTCTGGCAGATCTATGGCGAGAGTTTTCCCCGCTACGAGCAGCGCCAGTCACAGCATCAGCCACAGAAGATGCGGGATCCTCGCTATCACTGCCAAATCTTTTATCAGGACGGCCTGTTGCTCGGTTTCATCTTCTGGTGGGCGTGCGGTGAGCAGATCTATATCGAACATCTGGCCATCAATCCGGCGCTGCGCGGCCGCAACTACGGCAGCCGCCTGCTGGCCGAATTTTGCGAGCGGGCAGGCAAAACCGTCATTCTCGAGATCGATCCGCCAGAGGATGAGATTGCCATTCGCCGTCTGCGCTTCTATCAGGGGCTGGGCTTTTGTCTCAACGATTATGCCCATCTCCACCCACCCTATCATCCTGACTACAAGGGTCATGAACTACGGGTGTTGAGCTATCCGGGGCTTCTTGAGGAAGAGGCCTATCAGCGTTTCAACAGCATGCTGGTGGAGACGGTGATGGATCACGGCTGAGCAGCCGTAAGAATGCTGTTTTACCGATAAGAGCTGGGCCCGCCTGAAGCAATTCAGGCGGGCCCTTTTTCATTGCCGCTGGCGGGAATTACTCCCCCAGCAGGGGGTGCCAGACGGCGAGCACATGGCTGCGCTCACTCTGCAGCTGATCGTCGCTCACCTTGCGGGAGATCTCCGAGAGGTTGAGGCGATGGCCGAGGTTGCGGATCTCCAGATAGGCCTGCTTCAGCCCCTCCGCCTGCTCCAGCGTCAGCACCCCCGCCATCACGCACTCGTCGAAGATGCGCACGTTATCGGACCAGCGGGTGAGGGCATCGGGCTCGCTGCAGGCGTGGGCCAGCACCAGATACTGGGCGATAAACTCGATATCTACCATGCCGCCGGGTGACTGCTTGAGGTCGAACTCGCCGGCACCCGCCTTGAGCAGGTGATCCCGCATCTTGTGGCGCATCTCGCGCACCTCGCGGGCCAGAGTCGGCAGATCCCGCTCCCTGGCCAGCACATCGCGGCGGATGCGGCCAAACTCGGCAACGATGGTGTCATCGCCATAGATGGGGCGGGCCCGCACCAGCGCCTGATGCTCCCAGGTCCACGCTTCGTTTTGCTGATACTGCTCGTAGGCCGACAGCGACGAGACCAGCAGGCCGGAGTCGCCGGAGGGGCGCAGCCGCATGTCGATCTCGTAGAGGATGCCGGATGGGGTGCGGGTGCTGAACAGGTGCAGGATCCGCTGGGCGAGGCGCAGGTAGAACTGGCGGCTGTCGATGGGTTTGCGCCCGTCGGTGTAGCTGTTGGGGTCGCCGCCGTGCAGGAACACCAGATCGAGATCCGAGCCGTAACCGAGCTCGATGCCACCCAGCTTGCCGTAGGCCACTACCGCAAAGCCGCGCTGGCCGCTCAGCGCCACCTCGGGCGGCACCCCGTAGCGCTCGCTCATCTGGGCCCATGCCTGATTGACCACCTCCTCTGTGATCGCCTCCGCCAGCCAGGTGAGGTGGTCGCTCACCTTCATCAGCGGCAGGGCGCCGGCGATGTCGGCAGCCACGATGCGCAGCAGCTGCACCTGCTTGAACTGGCGCAGCGCCTCCATCTGCTGCTCCACGTCCTCTTCGGGGATGCGCAGCAGGAACTGGCGCAGCTGGGGCTTGTACTGATCGAGCGGGGTGGGGTGGTAGAGGTGCTGAGGATCGAGCAGTTCGTCCAGCAAAATGGGGTAGCGGGCCAGCTGCTCGCTCACCAGATGGCTGGCGTCGCACAGCCGCACCAACTGGCGCAGGGCGCCCGGGTTTTCCGCCAGCAGTTGCAGATAGGCGCTGCGGGTGAAGATGCGGGTCAGCAACTCGCACACCCGCTCGAACAGGCGGGCGGGTTGCTCACTGGCGACCACCAGCCGCAGCAGCTCCGGCATCAGCCAGTCCAGCGCGATGCGCCCCTGCGGCCCCACCTGACGGCGTTTGTACTCCTCCTTGAAGCGCAGCAGAGCGGCGCAGAGCGGGGCGGGTTCGGCCACCCCCTGCGCGGTCAGCAGTTTTTCCAGCTCGGCGGCGTCGAGCTCGGTGCGCCACAGATCGAGCCAGAGCTGCTCCAGATGGGCGGGGGCCTCTTTCTCTTCCCCCACCACGGCGGCGAATTCCTGATGGACGGCGGCCATCTCCTCATCGAGATGAGCCATAAAGGCGCCCCAGTCAGCAAAGCCGAGGGCAGCGATCAGCCGCTGGCGATCCCGCTCTTCGGTGGGCAGGGTTTGGGTCTGCTGATCGCCGATCTCCTGCAATATGTTCTCGACCCGGCGCAGGAAGCGATAGGCCTCCAGCAAGCGATCGCAATGGGCAGATTCGAGGGCGCCACATTGGTCGATGGCGGCCAGCGCTTCGGGCAGGTGGCGCACCCGCAGCGCCGGTTCACGACCGCCGCGAATAAGCTGCAGCGCCTGGGCGATAAACTCCACTTCACGGATGCCGCCAGCCCCCAGCTTGATGTTGCCCTCCAGCCCCTTGCGGCGCACCTCGGCGGCGATCATCGCCTTCATCTGGCGCAGACCGTCGATAACGCCGAAGTCGATATAGCGGCGAAACACAAAGGGGCGCAGCATTTCGGCGAGCTCCACGGCGTGCTCGCATTGGGGGCCCAGCACCCGCGCCTTGACCATGGCGTAGCGCTCCCAGTTGCGGCCGTGATGCTGGTAATAATCCTCCATGGCGGCAAAGGAGATGGCCAGTGGCCCCGCATCGCCAAAGGGGCGCAGCCGCATGTCGACCCGGAACACCTGACCATCCTGGGTGGGCTGGTGGAGGGCGTTGATGATGCGCTGGCCCAGCTTGATAAAGAACTGCTGGTTGGCGAGTTCGCGCCGCCCGCCGACCGTGTAGCCGTTCTCGGGGAAGGTGAAGATAAGGTCGATATCCGAGGAGAAGTTGAGCTCGCCGCCCCCGAGCTTGCCCATGCCGAGAATGAGCAGCGGCTGCGGGTTGCCGTTGCCGTCCATCGGGGTGCCCAGCTCGCCGCACTGTTTGGCGTAGAGCCAGTCGCGAGCGGAGCAGATGAGGGCATCCGCCAGCTTGGTGAGGTGGATAAAGCTCTCTTCCACTTCGGCATGGCCCAGCAGCTCGCGCCAGGCGATCACCAGCATGCGGCTGCGGCGGAACTGGCGCAGGATACGCTTGAGGGCCTCTTCATCACTCACCTCGGCGAGCAGGGAGGTGAGGTCACTCTGGTAGGCGGGCCAGCGTTCGACCCGCTCCAGATCCCCGGAGGTGAGCAGCTCGGTCAGCAACTCCGGCTGTTTGAAGAGAGAGTCGGCGACAAAATCGGAGAGGCCGAGCAGGGTCAGCAGGGTCTGGCGCACCGGCTCGGGCTGGTTGCCATAGTCGGGGGCCAGTTCAGTCAGCCGTTGCCACTGGCGTTGGGCCAGATCCTGCAGCAGGGGGGAGAAGGCGGAGAAAGAGGGAGAGTGCTGGGCCACGGTTGCCGTCCTTGTGATTAACGAAACTGCCGGATAAAAAGCTGGCTGCCAATCTAGCACTGTCAGGCCCCCGCGTCACAGCGCAGGGGCGAGAAGCATGATCCGGCGGGAATTATCGGCAGCCAGTCATTCAGGTGCGCTGGTAAATGGCGGGATCGTAGATCTCCATCAGGCTGCCCGGGTTGGTCGGTGGGGCAAAGCCGAAACTGGCGTAGAGGCCGTGGGCATCGGAGGTGGCGAGGGAGAGGCGACGCAACCCCTGCAACTCGGGATGCTCGACAATGGCGGCCACCAGCGCCTTGCTGTAACCGCGGCCGCGATACTCAGGCAGCACGAAGACATCGGCCAGATAGCCAAAGGTAGCCTTGTCGGTGATGATCCGGGCAAAGGCAACCTGCTGACCATCGACATAGCCGCCAACGCAGAGGGAGTGGTTGATGGCCCGCACCACAGTGCTGTGGGGAATACCGCGACACCAGTAGGCTTCTTCAGACAAGAAGCGGTGGATAAGCGGCAGATCGAGCCGCCCCTTGTCGTCACTGATCTCGATGGGTGAGTGCGTCTTGCTCTGCTGCATGTTGGCTCCTTGCCGTGGGTCAGAAATGAGAAAGGCCCCTCGCGGGGCCTTCCAGTCTAACCGGATTGGAACGGGAAAGTCAGGCGAGCTTGAAGGACTGGATCTGGCCATCCAGCTCCTGGCTGTGCTGCTCCACCAGTACCGAGGCCTCCTGCAGTTCGCGCAGCACCACCACGGAGCCTTCGGCGATCTGCTTGACCTGCTCCAGATTGCCGCGCATCTCCTCGGCCACCGAGCTCTGCTGATCGGAAGCGGCTGCGATGTGGCGGTTCATGTCGGCCACGCCCTGTACCCGCTCCACTATGGTGGCAAGCTGATCGCCCGCCTGGGTCACCTGGGCAACCCCCTTGTCGGCCTGCTGCACGCTCTGGGCCATCAGCTCGCCAGCCTGACGGGCATTGCCCTGCAACTGCTCGATCATCTTCTGGATCTCGACAGTGGCGGCCTGAGCGCGGTTAGCCAGCTCGCGCACTTCGGAAGCCACCACGGCAAAGCCGCGGCCCGCTTCACCGGCGCGGGCGGCCTCGATGGCGGCGTTGAGCGCCAGCAGATTGGTCTGTTCCGAGATGCCACGAATGGTGTCGACTACCGAGCCAATCCGCTCGACCCCGTGCTCCACCTCGTTGACCACGTTGGCGGAGCGCTGGATGTTGCCGGAGAGGGTGTCGATGGTGTTGACGGTCTCGGCCACGCAGCGGCTCCCCTCTTCGGCCAGCTGGCTGGTCTCGGCAGTGGCCCGGGAGGCCTGATCGGCGTGAGAAGCCACTTCGCGAATGGCGCCTACCATCTGGCTCATGGCGCTGGCCAGCTGCTCAATCTGGGCGAACTCTTCGCTGATCGCCTCGTTGGCCTCCTCCATACAGAGGGTCACCTGGGAGGCGATGTCGTTGAGCTCCTTGCAGGCGGCGCGCTGGCTGCCAAACACCTCTTTGAGGTTCTCCTGCGAGTGGGAGACTGCCTTGGCGATGTCACCGAACTCGTCGCGGGAGCGGAGCAGTACCTTGTGGCTGAGGTCCCGCTTGGCGAAACGCTCCAGCAGATCCACCAGATAGTGCACCTGCTTGACCATCAGACGGGAGCCGGTCATCAGCAGGATCACGAACAGCAGCCCCATGATGGTGGTCTCCATCAGGCCGCTCCAGAGCAGGCGGTCGGCAATGGCGTTGGCTTTCTCCGGATCCAGCCCCTCGGTGAGCAGGGTGGCCTCCAGATTGTTGGCATCAAACCAGAGTTTGGTCAGTAGCAAAATGGTACTGATCACCATCAGCAACACCACTTTCGGCACCAGCCGAATGTTGCTCATCCGCTTCTCCAGCAGGTTCAACTGCATCGTAAAATCTCCTTTGAAAATCGCTTTTTCCTTTGCCCTCAAGGCTATCGGCATTATCTTCTCTTTTATTAATTTGCACCGTGTTTAAAGTTGGAAAATGTATGCGGCATCACTTAACTCACTTGCGGGCGATGGATTTGCTGATGGCATTTCTGTCGATAGTCTCGGTGTTACTGGTAACAGCCCGCTGGTGGGGCCATCAGACACTGACCCCCCAGACCCTGCAGCTCTTCTATGACCTCGACAGCCTGATCTGCTACTTCTTCATCGCCCACTTTGCCTATGGCTGGCTCAGGGCCCCCGATCGCAAAGCATTCTTCAAGGCCAACTGGATCTATCTGCCGGGCAGTCTGCCGATGGTGGAGCAGCTGCGCTGGGCCCGTCTGCTCCAGCTGTGGCGGGTCTATCAACTGTTCAAGGAGCACCCGGATCTCTGGGCCATGTTCCGCCGCGAGCGCAACGAGACCACTCTCTCCGGCATTCTGTTCCTCTTCTTCCTGCTGCTGGGGGTGGGCTCCGGCGTCATGTACTGGATTGAGTCGGGCCAGCCCGGCAGCCAGATTGAGACTCCCTACGATGCGTTCTGGTGGACGCTGGTGACCCTCTCCACCGTGGGCTATGGCGATCTGGTACCCAAAACCGAGGAGGGGCGCTTTGTCGCCAGCCTGTTGATCCTGTTCGGGGTTGGCCTGTTTGGTGCCATCAGTGGTTTCATGGCCAGCATCTTTTTGCAGCCGGCCAAGGAGAGCGAAACCGAGAAGTGGCGCCACCACTACAACAACCAGCAGGAGCAGCTGCTGCGCGAGTTGCGGGCGCTGCGCGACGAGGTGCGCGAGCTCAAGAAGAAGTAAGGTTGTCGCACGGGAGCGCAAGTTGCGAGCCAGCTCCCAGCTATCGGTTGTGGCAGAGCGGGGGAGGTGCTTTTTCTTTGCTTGTCCTTTAACCTGCTGGCGGCTTAACATTCAACCTCTTGTCCAAACCTGAAAAAGAGAATCGATCAACCATGCGCGCCCTTCTCGGGATTCTTATCTGCTTGTGTGCCCAACAGGCATTGGCCGATACCCGTTATGTTTCAGACAACATCTTTACCTTTATCCACAATGGTCCGGGTACCCAGTACCGGATCCTCGGTAGCGTCAAGGCTGGTGAACCGCTGGAGGTGAAGGCGGTGAACGGCGAGGCCGGTTTCACTCAGGTGGTGGACGGTCGCGGCCGTGATGGATGGATCAAAAGCAGCGAACTGCAGAGCCAGATCAGCCTGCGCGAGCAGCTGCCGCAGGTAGAAAAGGAGCGTGACGAGCTCAAGGCCCGCCTGCAAAACCTCAACGGCGACAACGAGAAACGCTTCGCCGAGAAGGATGGCCAGATCGCTGCCCAGAGCAAGGAGATTGCCGCCCTCAAGGCCCAGCTGGCCAGCCAGGGTGAAGAGATGAACAATCTCAAAGAGCAGAACGATGCCCTGACCCAGAGCTACGACAACCAGGAGCACGACATGCAGATGGACTGGTTCATCCGTGGTGGTGCCATGGTTGGTGCCGGTATCCTGCTTGGCATCCTGTTGCCCATGTTGCCCCGCCGTCGCAGCCGTGGCGATCGCTGGATGAACTGACAGCCTCTGGCTGACTGAATTGATGAGAAGGGTCGCCGTGGCGGCCCTTCTTTTTTTGGGCACATTGGGGACATCCGCTATTGGGCGGAATGCGTGGCTGCTTTGCGACAGGGTGGAGGCAGATCGTATACAAAATGAAGTCAGATGACCCTCATGTTTACTGGCAGGCTGGCTTCAAAAGGGAATGAATAGGGTGAATTAGCGATCTTTGTTAAAGAGTGGCAACAAATTCATTTCATATAGGGGAGGATATTGTATACATTGTCGGCGTTTCGGCGGCGCGACCGCCTTTGTCGATATCAGCCTTAGGGCGTACAGGAAGACCCCATATGTTCAAAGCTACTCAAGTGCTTGCCGCTGACTATATCCCCTCTGATCTGGCCGCCCTGCGCGAAGCCATCACCCAGAACTACGTGGTGGATGAAAATGCCTATCTGGCCGAGCTGTCGGCCATGCTGCCGGGGGATGGCGCCTCGCTGGAGCAGGTGACCCAGCGTGCCCGTACTCTGGTGACCAAGGTGCGCAAGGAGAGCGGCTCCGGTGACGGTATCGACGCCTTCCTGCAGGAGTACAGCCTGGATACCCAGGAGGGGATCATCCTGATGTGTCTGGCCGAGGCGCTGCTGCGCATTCCCGATGCCGAGACCGCCGACGCCCTGATCAAGGACAAGCTCTCCGGCGCCAACTGGTCATCCCATTTCCGCAAGAGTGATTCCACCCTGGTCAACGCCTCCACCTGGGGGCTGATGCTGACCGGCAAGATCATCAAGCTCGATAAAAAGCTCGACGGCAACCCGGCCAACCTGCTGGGGCGCATGGTCAACAAGCTGGGGGAGCCGGTGGTGCGCTCCGCCATGTATGCCGCCATGAAGATCATGGGCAAGCAGTTCGTGCTGGGGCGCGACATGAAAGAGGCGCTCAAGGCGAGCCGCAAATCCCGCGAGCTGGGCTACACCCACACCTATGACATGCTGGGTGAATCGGCGCTGACCATGCAGGATGCCGACAAGTATCTGACCGATTATCGCAACGCCATCGAGGCGGTGAGCAATGAGCGGATCAGCGACGGCGGCCCGGCCCCCTCCATCTCCATCAAGCTCTCGGCGCTCCATCCGCGCTATGACGTGGCCAACCGCGAACGGGTGCTCGGCGAGATGTGCGAGCGGCTGGTGGGGCTGGTGCGTCTGGCCCGCGACAAGGATGTGGCCATCAGCATCGATGCCGAGGAGATGGACAGACTCGAGCTGTCGCTGGACTTGTTCGAACAGCTCTACCGCTCCGACGCCAACCGTGGCTGGGGCAAGCTCGGCATGGTGGTGCAGGCTTACTCCAAGCGCGCGCTGCCGGTACTTTGCTGGCTCACCGCACTGGCCCGCGAGCAGGGTGACCTAATTCCGGTGCGACTGGTAAAAGGCGCCTACTGGGACAGCGAACTGAAATATGCCCAGCAGGCGGGCCTGCCCGGCTATCCGCTCTTTACCCGCAAGGCGGGCACCGATATCTCCTACCTCGCCTGCGCCCGCTACCTGCTGAGCGAGCCGACTCGTGGCTTTATCGCCCCCCAGTTCGCCACCCACAATGCCAATACCGTGGTCAGCATTCTGGAGATGGCCGGTGATCGCCAGTTTGAATTCCAGCGTCTGCACGGCATGGGCGAGGAGCTGCACAACGCCGTGCTGAGCGACAATCCCGGTCTGCACTGCCGCATCTACGCGCCAGTCGGCGCCCACAAGGACTTGCTGCCCTATCTGGTGCGCCGCCTGCTGGAGAACGGGGCGAACACCTCCTTCGTTCACAAGCTGGTGGATCCCAATACCCCGGTGGACTCGCTGGCCGAGCACCCGCTGCGCACCCTCAAGCGCTACTCCGGCTTTGCCAACGACCGGATTCCGCAGCCGGTGAACCTCTTCACCGACCGCAAGAACTCCAGCGGCGTCAACATGAACATCCTCTCCATCCAGCGCCCCTTCTTCGCCCGCTTGAAAGAGCTGGAGAGCAAGCAGTGGCTGGCGGGCCCCATCGTCGATGGCGAGACCCTCAAGCGCAGCGAGGCACGTACCGTGCTGAGCCCGCAGGATGTGAGCCTCACCGTCGGCAAGATCCACTGGGCCGACGAGCAGGCGGTGGAGCAGGCCTTGGCATCTGCCCACGCCGCCTTCCCGCGCTGGCGCGAAACCCCGGTGAGCGAGCGTGCCGCCGCGCTGGAGAAGCTGGCGGATCTGCTGGAAGCGAACCGCGAGCAGTTCGTCTCCCTCTGTACCCGCGAGGCGGGCAAGCTGCTGCAAGATGGCATCGACGAGGTGCGTGAAGCGGTCGATTTCTGCCGCTACTACGCGGTGCAGGCGCGCGGCCTGATGGGGCAGGCGACCCTGCTGCCCGGTTACACCGGCGAGCAGAACGAGCTGTTCCTGCAGGGGCGCGGTGTCTTTGTCTGCATCAGCCCGTGGAATTTCCCGCTGGCGATTTTCCTGGGGCAAGTTGCCGCTGCGCTGGCCACCGGCAACACCGTCATCGCCAAGCCTGCCGAGCAGACCGGCCTTATCGCCCATCTGGCGGTGACGCTAGCCCATCAGGCTGGTATTCCGGGTGACGTGTTGCAACTGCTGCCCGGTGACGGCGCCACCGTCGGCGCCAAGCTGACGGCGGATCCGCGCATCGGCGGCGTCTGCTTCACCGGCTCCACCGAGACCGCCAAGCTCATCAACATGACCCTGGCCCAGCGCGATGGCGCCATCCTGCCGCTTATCGCCGAGACTGGTGGCCAAAACGCCATGATCGTCGACTCCACCGCCCTGCCGGAGCAGGTGGTGCGCGACGTGGTGAGCGCCGCCTTCCAGAGCGCCGGTCAGCGCTGCTCGGCCCTGCGGGTGCTCTACCTGCAGGAGGAGATCGCCGAGCGGGTGCTGGAGATCCTCACCGGTGCCATGCAGGAGCTGAAAGTGGGCAACCCGGCTGAGCACAACACCGATGTCGGCCCGGTCATCGATGCCGATGCCAAGGCCGGTCTCGATGCGCACCTCGCCTACATGATGCAGCGCGCTCGCCTGATTGCGCAGGCGCCGATGCCGGCCGCGACCATGGAAGGGCACTTCGTCCAGCCGACTGCGCTGGAGATCGGCTCCATCCGCGAGCTGGTCAAGGAGCAGTTCGGCCCCATCCTGCATGTGGTGCGCTACGCCACCCGGGATCTGGACAAGGTGATCTGCGACATCAACGGCACCGGCTACGGCCTGACGCTGGGGATCCACAGCCGCAACGAATCCCACGCAGAGGAGCTGGCGAGCCGCATCAACGTGGGCAACGTCTACATCAACCGCAACCAGATCGGCGCCATGGTCGGGGTGCAGCCGTTCGGCGGGCAGGGGCTATCCGGCACAGGTCCCAAGGCGGGCGGCCCCCACTATCTCGGGCGGTTTGTTACCGAGAAGACCCGCACCATCAACACCACTGCTGTGGGCGGCAACGCCTCCCTGCTGGCGATGGGCGATGCCTGATCGGCGCAGCGAGAGAACGATTGACAGCAGGCCGCCTTCGGGCGGCCTCTTTGTTGATGTGCTCCTCTTGCTCGCCGGTTTTGGCCCCGGCGGGGCGAAGATCAGAGGCGATTTTGTTGTGGCGGCGGGTCGTCAGTGGCGCTTGCCAGTCGTAAGATGGGGCCCATTCGCGCTATTTTGCCCCTGCTGCAGCCTGCTGTGACCGTGGCGTTGTTTAATCTGACTTAACGAGAGTGTTTATCCGATGTCATTAACTGAACAAGCCCGCTGGTTTGTCGTGGCGGGTGACCATCAAATCCTGCTCGATGAGGCGGGTCAGGTGCCCAAAGGCGTGAAGGCGTGCCTGCCCGCAGCGCTGGCCGGTGCCCGTTTCGAGCGTTTTGATGAGTGGCAGGGGCAGCCCTGCTATCTGCTGGATCTGGGGGCTGAGGCCGACACGACTATGATGGCCCCTCTGCGCCAGTTGATGGTGGCGGGGGACGAAGAGGGCTTTCGTCTCGCGGGCCGCGCCTGGCAGCTCGTTACCTTCCGCCGCACCCACCGTTTCTGCGGCGAGTGCGGCGCCCCCATGACCCCGAAGGCGGGGGAGTGGGCGCAGGTGTGCCAACAGGGGCACAGCGTCTATCCGCGCATCTCCCCCTGCATCATAGTGGCGGTGCGCAAGGGGCCGGAGATCCTCTTGGCAGCCCATCGCCGTCACTATCAGGCGGACGATCCCATGTATACCGTGCTGGCCGGCTTTGTGGAGGCGGGGGAGAACCTCGAGCAGTGCGTGGCTCGGGAGGTGTTCGAGGAGAGCGGCATCCGGGTGCGCAATGTGCACTATGTGGCGAGCCAGCCCTGGCCCTTCCCTCACAGCCTGATGATGGGTTTTACCGCCGACTACGAGAGCGGCGAGATCAAGGTGCAGGCTGACGAACTGGTCGCCGCCGCTTTCTTTGCCGCCGACCGGCTGCCGCGCTTGCCGCCCCACGGCACCATTGCCCGGCGGCTGATCGAGTTGTCACTGGCTGGCGAGGGGTAACGGCGCTTATCTTTTCGCCAACCTTTTTGCACTTCTTTTTAAAAACGGGGCGCTCTGGTTTGCGCCCCTTCACATCTTTGCAACCGATCATCTATTTGCCACGTTTTGGGCAGTCCGCTTGACTGGGCAAAGTGGTATTATGACCGCCATTTTATGCGTGATATGAATTCAGGAACTGGGATGAAAGAGCTGAAGAACGATCGATACCTGCGCGCTTTGCTGCGTCAGGATGTAGACATGACGCCGGTATGGATGATGCGCCAGGCAGGGCGCTATCTGCCGGAATACAAGGCGACTCGCGCCCAGGCGGGGGATTTCATGTCCCTGTGCCGCAATGCCGAGCTGGCCTGTGAAGTCACCCTGCAGCCGCTGCGCCGCTACCCGCTCGATGCCGCCATCCTCTTCTCCGACATCCTGACCGTGCCCGATGCCATGGGGCTGGGTCTCTACTTCGAGCAGGGTGAAGGCCCGCGCTTCGAGCGCCCGATCACCTCCATGGCCGACGTGCAGGCGCTGCCCATTCCGGATCCGGAAGATGAGCTGGGCTACGTGATGAACGCGGTGCGCACCATCCGCCGCGAGCTGAAGGGCGAAGTGCCGCTCATCGGCTTCTCCGGCAGCCCATGGACTCTGGCCACCTACATGGTGGAGGGGGGCAGCTCCAAGGCGTTCACCAAGATCAAGCAGATGATGTACGCAGAGCCGCAAACCCTGCACCTGCTGCTCGACAAGCTGGCCGACAGCGTGATTGCCTACCTCAACGCCCAGATCAAGGCGGGTGCGCAGGCGGTCATGGTGTTCGACACCTGGGGCGGCGTGCTCACCCCGCGCGATTACCGCGACTTCTCCCTGCAGTACATGCACAAGATTGTCGATGGCCTGATCCGCGAGCACGACGGTCGCCGCGTGCCGGTCACCCTGTTTACCAAGAACGGTGGCCAGTGGCTGGAGCAGATCGCCGCCACTGGTTGCGATGCGCTGGGTCTGGACTGGACCACCGACATCGCCGACGCCAAGCGTCGGGTCGGCGACAAGGTGGCGCTGCAGGGCAACATGGATCCCTCCATGCTCTACGCCACTCCGGCTCGCATCCGTGAAGAGGTCGCCTCCATTCTGGCCGGTTTCGGCCACGGCAACGGCCACGTATTCAACCTCGGCCACGGCATCCATCAGGATGTGAACCCGGAACACGCTGGTGTGTTCGTCAACGCGGTACACGAGCTCTCCGCCCAGTACCACGGCCGCTAAGGCCGGGGCGAGAGAAGAAGAGTTTGTTTGATATCCGGGGCCGTCAGGCCCCGTTTTACATTAAAAAATGGCGCTGCGACGACGAGCGCGTGGCGGCCGTGCAGGAGGCAAGATGAGCAGCAAGTCACTGGATTGGGGTATCGATCTTGGCGGTACCAAGTGTGAATGCGTGGTGCTGGATGGCGACGAGGTGCTGCTGCGCCACCGCATCCCCACCGAGCGGGCGGGCGGTTATGACCATATGATCGGCCAGATCGCCAAGCTGGTAGCTGAGTGCGCCGAGAAGATTGGCCAGCGCCCAGCCGTGATCGGCATGGGCACGCCGGGGGCGCGGGATCCACAGACCGGCCTGATGAAAAACTGCAACACCACCGAGCTCAACGGCAAGCCGTTCAAGGAGGATCTGGAGCGCCGGCTCGGCGTGCCGGTGCTGATCGCCAACGATGCCAACTGCTTCGCGCTGGCAGAAACTCATCTTGGTGCGGTGCGCCAGCACCATCCCGATGCGAAAGTGGTGTTCGGCATCATCATGGGCACCGGGGTCGGCTCCGGCATCGTCATCAACGGCCGCATTCTCAACGGTCATCACGGCATCGCCGGCGAGTGGGGGCACAATGTGCTCTCCCCCGATGGCCCCGAGTGCTACTGCGGCAAGCACGGCTGCGTCGAGACCCTGATCAGCGGCCCGGCGCTGGAGGCGTGGTACGAGGCTAAGGCCAAGCGTCGCCTCTCGCTGGCGCAAATCGCGGCTGCCACCGCCCATGATCATGTGGCCAGGCTCACTATCGACCGGCTGCATCTGCTGTTTGGTCAGGCGCTGGCCAACGTGGTCAACATTCTCGACCCGGATGTTATTGTCATCGGCGGCGGGGTCGGCAACGTGCAGAGCCTCTACAGCGTGGGACGGCAGACTATTTTGCCCTTCCTCTTTAATCCCCGTTTCAGTGCCCCCATTATTGCTCCAGCCCTTGGTGACAGTGCCGGGGTGTTCGGGGCGGCCCTGCTGGCCCGTGGTGAATTCAAGGATGCCCTGCTGTCGTGAGTCGGGCCCGGGCAGTCGGTCGGCTGCTCTTTTCTCTAGCCCATGCGCTAGCAAATCTGTGGTAAGGAACTGGCTGCCAGATGATCAAGATTGCCATCAACGGTTACGGACGGATCGGCCGCAATGTACTGCGAGCCCTCTACGAGAGCGGGCGCGACAAGACCATCAAGATCGTCGCCATCAACGAGCTGGCGGCTCCCGAAGCCATGGTGCACCTGACCCGCTTCGATACCAGCCACGGCCGTTTTCACTATCCGGTGCAGCTGGCTGGCAACAGCATGCTGGTGGGGGAGGATCTCATCTCCCTGTTTGCCGAGCGGGATCCGTCGAACTTGCCGTGGCGGGCGCTGGGGGTGGATGTGGTGCTCGACTGCACCGGGGTATTTGGCTCGCGGGCCGATGCCGAGCTGCATCTGGCGGCGGGGGCGGGCAAGGTTTTGTTCTCTCATCCGGCCGAAGCGGATGTGGACGCAACCATCGTCTACGGGGTCAATCATCAGGTGCTGACGGGGCGCGAGCGGATCGTCTCCAACGCCTCCTGTACCACCAACTGCGTGGTGCCGGTGATTGAAACATTGCATCGAGAATTCGAGATAAATTGTGGTACTATTACGACAATTCATTCGGCCATGCATGATCAGCAAGTCATCGATGCCTACCACAGTGACTTGCGCCGAACCCGCGCTGCCAGTCAGTCCATCATCCCGGTGGATACCAAGCTGGCAAAGGGGCTGGAGCGCATCCTGCCCCACTTCGCCGGCAAGTTCGAGGCGATCGCGGTGCGGGTGCCGACCATCAATGTAACAGCGATGGATCTGAGTATTACTGTTCGTAAAAAAGTGACAGTTAGTGACGTAAATCAAGCCCTGCAACGGGCATCCAGAGGTACATTACACGGTATTCTGGATTACACGGAAGAACCGCTGGTCTCCGTAGACTTCAATCATGATGCGCACTCATGCATCATTGATGGTACCCAGACCCGAGTGAGCGATGCCAACCTCGTCAAGATGTTGATGTGGTGCGATAACGAATGGGGCTTCGCAAACCGGATGCTGGATACCACCCGGGCCATGATGGTTGCAGGCTGAGCCTGCCCCGGGCGAAAGGTTACTGTTTTTAACATTACCTGGAAAATATAGAGGACTGAATATGTCTGTTATCAAGATGACTGACCTGGATCTGGCGGGCAAACGCGTTCTGATCCGTGCTGACCTGAACGTGCCGGTAAAAGACGGCAAGGTCACCTCCGATGCACGTATCGTCGCTACCCTGCCTACCATCAAGCTGGCTCTGGAAAAGGGCGCCAAGCTGATGATCACCTCCCACCTGGGTCGTCCGACCGAAGGCGAGTACAACGAAGAGTTCTCTCTGCTGCCGGTTGTCAACTATCTGAAAGACGCTCTGTCCTGCCCGGTTCGCCTGGCCAAGGATTACCTGGATGGCGTAGAAGTCGCTGCCGGTGAGCTGGTTGTGCTGGAAAACTGCCGCTTCAACAAAGGCGAGAAGAAGAACACCGAAGAGCTGGCCAAAAAATACGCCGCCCTGTGTGACGTCTTTGTAATGGACGCGTTCGGTACTGCTCACCGCGCCGAAGGCTCCACCTACGGTGTTGCCCAGTTCGCTCCGGTCGCTTGTGCCGGCCCGCTGCTGGCTGGTGAACTGGAAGCGCTGGGCAAAGCCATGCTGAAGCCCGAGCGCCCGATGGTTGCCATCGTTGGCGGCTCCAAGGTCTCCACCAAGCTGACCGTTCTGGAATCCCTCTCCAAAATCGCTGACCAGCTGGTTGTCGGTGGTGGCATCGCCAACACCTTCATCGCTGCTGCCGGTCACAACGTCGGCAAGTCCCTGTGCGAGCACGACCTGATCGACACCGCCAAGAAACTGGCTGCCGAGACCTCCATCCCGGCTACTACCGACGTAGTGGTTGGTAAAGAGTTCTCCGAGTCCACTCCGGCGACCACCAAGTCTGTTGCCGACGTAGCTGACGACGACATGATCTTCGACATCGGCCCGGATTCTGCCAAGGCTCTGGCTGACATCATCATGAACGCCAAGACCATCCTGTGGAACGGCCCGGTTGGTGTGTTCGAGTTCGACCAGTTCGCTGAAGGCACCAAGATCATCGCCGAAGCCATCGCTGCTTCTCCGGCCTTCTCCATCGCTGGCGGTGGTGACACCCTGGCTGCCATCGACAAGTTCGGCATCGCTGACAAAGTCTCCTACATCTCCACCGGCGGCGGCGCCTTCCTGGAGTTCGTAGAAGGCAAGGTTCTGCCGGCTGTTGAGATTCTGGAACAGCGCGCCAAAGCCTAATTGACCCGGAACGGGGGGCAAAAGCCTCCCGTTTCGTTTATCATGTGCCCGCTGTGCCGGTTCATGATGAACCCCCCATTTTTTATTAACGGCATACGAGACAGGACGATTAAACATGTCTAAGAAAATTTTCGACTTCGTAAAACCCGGCGTGATCACTGGTGATGACGTTCAGAAAGTGTTCGCCATCGCTAAAGAGAACGGCTTCGCTCTGCCGGCCGTAAACTGCGTTGGTACCGACTCCGTGAACGCCGTACTGGAAGCTGCCGCCAAGGTTAAAGCGCCGGTTATCGTTCAGTTCTCCAACGGTGGTGCCGTGTTCACCGCCGGTAAGGGTCTGAAGCTGGAAGGTCAGAAAGCTGCCATCCTGGGCGCCATCTCCGGTGCCAAGCACGTTCACGCTGTTGCCGAAGCTTACGGCGTGCCGGTAATCCTGCACACCGACCACGCTGCCAAGAAGCTGCTGCCGTGGATCGACGGTCTGCTGGAAGCGGGCGAGAAGCACTTCGCTGAAACCGGCAAGCCGCTGTTCTCCTCCCACATGCTGGATCTGTCCGAAGAGTCTCTGGAAGAGAACATCGACATCTGCTGCGAGTACCTGACCCGCATGGCCAAGATGAACATGACTCTGGAGCTGGAACTGGGTTGCACCGGTGGCGAAGAAGACGGCGTCGACAACAGCCACATGGATCAGTCCGCTCTGTACACCCAGCCGGAAGATGTTGCCTACGCTTACGAGCGTCTGTCCAAGATCAGCCCGCGTTTCACCATCGCTGCTTCCTTCGGCAACGTACACGGTGTATACAAGCCGGGTAACGTCAAACTGACCCCGTCCATCCTGGACGCTTCCCAGAAGTACGTTTCCGAGAAGTTCGGCATCCCGGCCAAGTCTCTGGACTTCGTATTCCACGGTGGTTCAGGTTCCACTCTGGAAGAGATCCGCGAGTCCATCTCCTACGGCGTAGTGAAGATGAACATCGACACCGACACCCAGTGGGCTACCTGGGAAGGTCTGCTGCACTTCTACAAGAAGAACGAAGCTTACCTGCAAGGTCAGCTGGGCAACCCGGAAGGTGCCGACAAGCCGAACAAGAAGTACTACGACCCGCGTGTATGGCTGCGTGAAGGTCAGACTTCCATGATCAAGCGTCTGGAACAGGCTTTCTCTGACCTGAACGCCATCGACGTACTGTAATTCGTTACAGCACCTTGATTGCATGAAAAGGCGCCCTTCGGGGCGCCTTTTGCATTTCTGTGATCCGTGGTAGCTGGTTTGCCGTGCCGTAGCTGGGTATTATCGAAACAAGTTTGCTTATTTTATTAAACAATTTGCAACAAGGCAGGATGCTGAACATGCAGGCAGGAAAGCACATCGGATATCAGGAGCACGCGGCCTCCTACTACGCCGCGACCCGCAACGATCTGCAGCAGTGGCCGGAACTCGAGGCCGAGCTGAAAGCGGATGTCTGCATCATCGGCGGCGGTTTTACCGGTCTCAACACCGCCATCAACCTGGCTGATGCAGGCTACAAGGTGGTGCTGTTGGAGGCCAACCGCATCGGCTGGGGCGCCTCCGGGCGTAACGGCGGCCAGCTTATTCGCGGTATCGGCCACGATACCAGCCAGTTCGCCCGCTGGATTGGTGAGGAAGGGGTACGCGAGCTCGACCTGATGGGGCTGGAGGCGGTGCAGCTGGTACGCGAGCGGGTTGAGCGTTTCAATATCGAGTGTGACCTCACCTGGGGTTACTGCGATCTGGCCACCCGTCAGCGCCATCTGGCCGGCTTCGAGGAAGATCTCGACTATCTGGCGAGTCTGGGCTATGAGCACGAACTCAAGCTGGTTCCGCGCGCAGATATCCATAGCGTGGTGGGGTCGGATCGCTATATCGGCGGCCTTATCGACATGGGCTCCGGCCATCTCCATCCCCTCAATCTGGCGCTCGGCGAGGCGCGCGCTGCAGCCAGCCTCGGGGTTTCCCTGTTTGAACACTCCAGAGTGACTCATATCGATTACGGCAAGCAGGTAGAGGTGACCACCGCACATGGCCGGGTCACTGCCGACTATCTGGTGATCGGCTGCAACGCCTATCTCAATGACCTCAATCCGGAGCTGGGAGGGCGGGTGCTGCCGGCCGGCTCCTATATCCTCGCTACCGAGGTGCTGGATCGCCGCTTGCGCCAGCGTTTGCTGCCGCAAAATATGGCGGTGTGCGATCAGAACGTGGCGCTCGACTACTACCGCCTCTCCGCCGACGGTCGCCTGCTGTTTGGCGGGGCCTGCAACTACTCGGGAAGGGATCCCCGCGACATCAAGGCCTTCATGTTGCCCAAGATGCTGCGGGTCTTCCCCGAGTTGGCTGGCACCGCCATCGAGTTTCAGTGGGGCGGGATGATCGGGATTGGCGCCAACCGGCTGCCGCAGATTGGCCGCTTGAAGGCTCACCCCAACGTGCTCTATGCCCAGGCCTACTCGGGTCATGGCCTCAATGCCACCCATATGGCGGGCAAGCTGGTAGCCGAGGCGATCCGCGGCGAGAGCCGGGGTTTCGATCTCTTCGCCAGCGTGCCCCATATCACTTTCCCGGGTGGCCCGGCGCTGCGCTCTCCGCTGCTGGCGCTGGGGATGCTGTGGCACCGTTTCAAGGATATCTTCTGAGTCACTGGCGGGGCACTGTACCCCGCCAGCCCTTGTTTATAGCGGCACTGCACTAGCGCATAGCCTGATAGACCAAAAAATGCGTTAGCGCCAATCCCTTCCGGTTGACGCTATCTTTTAGGTGTGAGAGTGATGCCGGGTCAGGTGAACAAGAGCGGGTTAGCTGGCCGAAAAAGATGTGAAGGAGGGCCGAGATGGAGATGAATGTGGTCGCGTCAGGCGGGCCCATCCCGCTGGTGCAACGGCAGGGATCTTCTACCGCGCAGCCATTGGCGAGGACGACGCTGTCGTCATCAACTGGCAGTGACAGCCGGATGGTGCGCGATCTTGGCTTTGTGCTGGACAGTCTCGGACTGCCGTCGAAAGGAGAAGGGGGCGGCGGCAGCCATATGTCAATCAAGGACTCACTGGAGGCGTTCATCAATACCATGATGGGAGCCCTGCAACAGCAGCAGGAGCAACAGCTGGCGTTGCAGCAACAACAGCGGCAAGAACAGGAACAACGAAAGATTGCGCTCGCCGACAACAGCGAGAGCCCGCTGAAACGGGATCTGGCGCGTCTGCTGGAGACGCTGGATCAACAGGGCGGGCAGGGCAAAGAGAACAGCCAATGGGGGCAGAACGATGCGATTGACCCCTTGCAGAGCCAGCTGACCAAGCTGCTGGAGAGCAGCGGTGCGGCAGATAGCGGGATCACCCTCAAGGATGTGTTGTCGGGGTTGGCCAGCAAGCTGCCGGGTGAACCCGCAGACCAAAAAGGGTATCGGGTCGATACCCAGGTCTGAGCTGGTCAACCACGGCAGAGCTGCCGTTGCCGAGCTTGCAGAGAGTAAGGGGTGGGCAGCCCTTTATTGCGCCGGTTCAGCCAGTCGCCACCCCTGTTCGCCCTTCATCATCCACACCTCTGCCTCTTGCGGCAGAACCTGACCCGCTTCGAACTCGCCATATTTGCGCTCGAGCTCCATCAGTCCCATCTCCTGCTGGAAGGGGCCGACACGGTCATAAATCAGATCTTCGTCGTGCAGCACCTGCAGCTGATCCAGTCCCTGCTTGAAGTGGAGCTGGTAGCTTACCTTGACCAGATAGACCCCTTCCATCCGCTCCTCCTTGCCAAGGATGGTGAAGTCGCTGATATCGAACAGGTTGGCATCCGTTTCGGCCAGCAACTTGGCGGTAACCTGCTGGCGGATAACATCTTCTCCGGGCCCTGCACTACAACCAAACAGCCAGAGGGCCAGCAGGGGGATGAACCACTTTTTCATCAAAACTCCGAACAGGTGCAAAAAGAGCAAAACGGGAGGGCAGATTGTGCCACGCGAACGGGCGGTGGCAAACCTCGGTTCACGGTTCCAGTGCGCGTTCCAGCACGATGGCCTCGGCCCGATAGCCGGCCAGCTCGCGACGATAGCACTCGGTGAACCCTCTGCGCTGCCAAAAAGAGAGTGCGGGTTCATTGCTGGCAATGACCGACAGGCGAAGTCGGGTGGCTCCCCATGAACGCGCCAGCGAGCAGGCGTGGCGATAGAGCGACTGACCACGACCAGCCCCTTGCCAGGGTTCCCCTACCAGCAACAGCCCCAGATAGGCGGTGGTCGGGTCGGGATAACCGCGCAGCAGATCCACCACCGCGGTCAGCTCCCCCTCTTCCCAGCGACCGATTAGATGCTTGGCAGAGAGCGGCAGGCCGGGTGGGCAGGCTACCAGCTCCTCTTCTGCGGCGTGTGTGGATAGGGGCTCATCGCTCACTGCCGCCTGATAGGCAGGGGCCAGTTCCAGCAGACGCTGCAAGGCCGGCGCATCGCTTGCCTGCAATCGGCGCAGCTCACTTGGCATGGCTGACCCTGTCGAGGTGATCGAGGAACTCCGCCGGCCCCATAAAGCCGGTGACCCGCTGGCCTGTCAGCTCCTTGCCCTCACGGTCGAAGAAGATGAGGGTCGGCAGCCCCAGCACATTGAGGGTGTTGAGCAGCTCGACATCGGCATCGTCGTTGGCGGTGACATCCGCCTGCAGCAGCACCATCTGGCCGAAACGCTCGCGCACTGCGGCGTCGCTGAAGGTCTTGTGTTCGAACTCCTTGCAGGCGACGCACCAGTCGGCATAGAGGTCGAGCAGCACCGGCTTGCCGCGGGCGGCAGCCAGCTGCACCTTGAGGTCAGCCAGGGTCTTGATGCGGACAAACTGCGGGGCACTCTGGTTTGTGCCCGTCGTGACCGCGCCGGTAGCGGGCGGTTGCAGCAGATCCTTGCCCACCACCACAGCGCTGATCATCGCCAGCAGCAGCACGAAGCCGCGCAGGCTCTTGGCCACCGAGTGGGGCTGGTGCTGGTTGTGGTGATAGAGGTAGCCGCATAGCAGCAGTCCCCAGCCAAGCCAGGCGAGGGTGGTGAGCTGATCACTCCAGAGCCGTGACAGCAGCAGGATCGGCACCGCCAGCAGGGTGAAGCCAAACAGCTGCTTGATCACATCCATCCAGGCGCCCGCCTTGGGCAGCAGCTTGCCGCCCGAGGTGCCGAGCAGCAGCAGCGGCAGCCCCATTCCGAGCGAGAGGGCATAGAGCGCCGCAGCGCCGAGCCAGAGATCGCCGCTCTGGGCCACGTAGATCAGCGCCCCCGAGAGCGGCGCCGTGGTGCAGGGAGAGCAGACCAGCCCGGAGATCATTCCCATGATGGCGACCCCGGCCACCGAGCCGCCCTGCTGGCGGTTGGAGAGGCCGGAGAGCCGGGTTTGCAAACTGCTCGGCAACTGCAGGGTGTAGAGCCCGAACATGGAGAGAGCGAGCAGCACGAACATCAGCGAGAGGCCGATCAGTACATAGGGGTGTTGCAGCGCAGCCTGGAACTTCAGCCCTGCCGAGGCGACCACCAGTCCGAGCAGGGTGTAGGTGACCGCCATCCCCTGCACATAGACAAAGGAGAGCAGGAAGGCGCGACCGGTGGAGAGGCGATGACCGGCACCGGCGATGATGCCGGTCAGAATGGGGTACATGGGGAAGACGCAAGGGGTAAAGGCGAGCCCCAGCCCCAGTGCGAAGAAGGCGGCGACACTGAGCCAGAAGCCCTGGCTGCCGAGGGCGGCGGCCAGCTGATCTTGTTGGCTGAGCGACGGATTGGCCGCCTGCGGGTTATCCGTGCCAGATACGACGAGCGGGGCAACCTCGATCAGCTTGTCGGTCGGCGGGTAGCAGAGACCATCGGTACAGCCCTGATAGGTGAGGCGCAGGGTGGCGTGCTCGCCCACCTCTCGCAGCGGCACGGCTATGGTCACTTGTTGGTAGTAGACCCGGGTCTTGCCGAAGAAGTCATCCTCATGCTCGCTCCCCTCCGGCAGCGCCGGGTCGCTGAAGCTGAGGTTGGTTCCCTTGAAGCGCAGGCTGTGGCGATAGAGGTAGTAGTCGTCAGCAATGTTGAGGGTCAGCAGCAGCTGATCACCCCGCTGTTCGCTCTCGAGGCGAAACGCCTCATCCACCTTGAGGAACATCGGTTTGGCGTTCGCCGCAAGGCCGAGGGAGCCGAGAATATCGGTGCCGCTGGCCCGGGCCGGCGCGAGTCCGGCCGTGGCCAGCGTCAGCAGCACCAGCAGGAGGGTGAACAGGTGACTGCGCATCATGGCGTCTCCTCCTTGAGCCAGTCGAGGTAGGCGGGCAGGCCGGCGCTCACCGGCAGCGCCAGCAGCTCGGGCACCTCATAGGGGTGATGGGCCAGAATGCACGCCTGCAGTTCGGCAAAGAGCGGCTGACGGGATTTGATGACGAGCTGGATCTCGGTCGCCCGCTCCACTTTGCCTTGCCAGCGGTAGACGGAGGTGACCCCCGGCAGCTGATTGATGCAGGCGGCCAGCTGGCGGTTCAGCAGCTGTTCGCAGAGGAGGTCGGCACTGGTTTGGTCGGGGCAGGTGCAGAGCACCACAATGGCATCGGTCATAACGGAGAAGTTCGCCTCGATGAATAAGCTGGCGGGACACCCTTTTGCTGCAGAAATATCCCGAAAATCAGCGGCTACTATACCCCAGAGCCGGAGCAAATAGCATCTGGCGCCATTTGTGAGCGAGCGCCGAAAATTAGTGGGGGGCATGAGATAGACGCTGTCTCGGGGACAGGGCAGAATGAGCGGGATTGTTCCCTATCGACGTAAGGAAATGTATGACCCAACAGAATGAGCAGCAGAGAAACCGCATGTTGAGCCTGCTGCGCGAAGGTGAGCGCCGCATGTTGGTTCAATTGGCCGGGCTGCTGCGCACGACCGCCGATGAAATCAATGCCGAGCTGGAGAAAGAGGAGTTGATGGGAACCCTTGAGCAGCCCATCACGGTGGAGTATCTCAACGGCGTGGTGCAGCACCATCTGTTCGAGCGCAAGCACAAGGGTGACATGGCCGTGGCCCAGCAGATCCTGAGCGACTACCAGAACGAACTGGAAGCCCTGCAGGCCGCCCAGGCCCAACAGGAGAGCGAAGAGGCCGAGAGCAGCGAAGCCGCCAAGGCTCAAGCCTGAACTCCTGCCGCTGACCGCCCGGTCAGCGCGTCCCGACCTCCTCTCCGGCACCATCATTACGTTTCATGATGGTGCCCTGTTTTTACCGTTTGTTGCCGGTCTCTCTTCAACCCAGTGCATTCTGCTGCAGGTGCGGCATCGACTCGCCCGGGATCGGGAATACCTTGTCGTAAACCCAGTTGTAGACGAAGGCGTAGACCAGATAGAAGGCAACGAAGCCCAGATCCAGCACCAGCGCCTCCAGCATGCTGACGTTGAGCCACCAGGCCATGGCCGGCAGGGCCACGGTCAGGAGACCCCCTTCGAAGCCGATGGCGTGCACCACCCGCTGCCAGACATTCTTGTAGGTGTGGCCCTGATATTTGAGCAGCAGCTTATCGACGCCGATGTTGTAGACGTAGTTCCAGAGGGTCGCCATCACCGAGAAGAAGAGCGCCAGCGGCCCCATGTGGCTGAGGTGAATGCCGGTCGCCCAGCTGGCCAGCGGGGCGGCAATGAACAGGCCAATCACTTCAAAGCCGATGGCTTGGCGGATGCGGTCGTTACGGGTACGCATAAATCACTCTCTTGAACAGTCACGTTGAAAACATGGGGGCAATCTATCGCTAAATTGCGATGGTTTCATGTTGGTATCTATCGCTAAAATAGATAGATGACAGACCTATCGGGGCTAAAAAGAGGAGCCGAAGGGTGAATCCATCGCTGGAACAACTGAAAATCTTGCTGGCCGCCGCCGAGAGCGGCTCCTTCTCCGCCGCTGCCCGCAAGCTGGGCAAGGCGCAGTCGGTGGTGAGCAGCGCCATCGCCAATCTGGAGATCGATCTGGGGCTGACCCTGTTTGACCGCAGCGGTCGTTATCCGCAGTTGACGGAGGCGGGGGCGCGCATGGTGCAGGAGGCGGGGATCCTGCTGGCCCAGAGCGAGCGGTTGCAGTCCATCGCCGGCGAACTGGCGGCCGGGGTAGAGTCACGCCTCACTCTGGCCATCGATGATGACTCTCACCTCCCCTGGCTCGGCACCCTGCTGGAGGAGTTTGCCACCCGCTATCCGACCGTGGAGCTGGAGCTGCTCTTCCCGCTGATGGAGGATGTGACCGAGATGCTGGTGACTGGCCGGGCCCAGCTCGGCATCAGTTATCAAAAGGTGCATCCACAGCGGGAGATCGTTGCCCGTTCGCTGGGGGAGGTGACCATGCCGCTGGTGGTGTCGCCGGATCATCCGCTTGCTCGCAAGCAGCCGTTGCGGGAGGTCGATCTGCAGGGGGCACGCCAGCTGATGGTGACCGGCAGACGGGAAGGGAGTGAGCGCCAGCGTTTTCGCATCTCGGCTCAGGTGTGGTGGGTCGAGGGGGATCTCGGGGTGCTGGAGCTGGTCAAGCGGGGCCTTGGCTGGTCCGCGATTCCGGAATTTCTGCTACATCAGCCGCTGAAGCGGGGCGAGGTGGTGGTGCTGGAGCCCGACTTTATCGCCAGCCATGCGCTGGCGCTGGAGCTGCAGTGGCATCGCGCCCGCCCGCTGGGGCAGGCGGGGCGCTGGCTGAAGGAGGCCCTGCTGGCGCGGGTGCCTCGCTAGCCGACTTTACTCGGTCAGTTCGTAGGGGAGGGGTTGCAGGGTGAGCTGGGAGCTCTCCTCCTGCTTGAGGCGAAAACGGGCGTCAGCCTCGGTGTCTTTCGGCAGTACGGCGGTGAGCCACACCTGACCCTGATGTTGCCAGGCGTTGAGCACCATGCCGCTGCGACGCCAGTTGTCACCGAGCTGGATCTCCAGGGTATCGCCCGCATTGACCGGCTCACTGGCACCGCCCGCCAGCAGGAACAGGGCGCGGTTGTTGGCGCCGCGATATTTGGCGCGAGCCACCGTCTCCTGCCCCATGTAGCAACCCTTGTTGAAGCAGATGCCATCGAGCGCCTGCAGGTTGAGCATCTGCGGGATGAATTCGCCCTGATGCACCGCCTCCATGTGCGGCAGGCCGGCCTTGATCTCGAGCCCCCACCAGAGGGATTCGTCACCCGCCGGCAGCGCATCGGCTTGCTCACTGCTTACCAGCAGCCAGCGATCCTGTTCGATCTTCACTGCCATGCCGCCAGCGATAAGGCCGCTCTGCTCCAGACCAAACTGCGCGGCGAGCCACGCATCTGTGCCCTTGCCTGCCAGACCGGTGGCGTGGCGTTCGTCGGCGGCAATCTCCACCTTGGAGAAGACGGCAAATTTTTTCAGCTCCGGCAGCTGGCGCTCCAGCACCGAAGGGGTAGTCAGCAGCAGCAGGCTCTCTTCAAGGCAGAGCAGGCGAAAATCGCTCCACAGCTTACCCTTGGGATCACAGTGACCACCCAGCGTGCTCTGCCCCGGTTGCAGGGCGTTGACGTCGCAGGTGACCTGACCTTGCAGATATTTGACGCGATCCTGACCACTCAGTCGGGTGATGGCTATCTTGGTCAGGGCGAAGCGGGTCGGCTCGGCAGGAAAAACAGGGGGTTGCAGGCTCACGATGGTATTCCAGAGAGAAAGTATGTGACCTGCATGGTAAAGACGTAACTAATGTTTGTCAGCCGGAAAATCCAGCTGGTACCATCCCCGGGTCTTTGTAAGGAGAGTTCCATGTTGAGCCCAGTTGAAAAATCCCGCCTGAAGTGGGCCTGCCGCCGTGGCATGCTCGAGCTGGATGTTGTTTTTATGCCCTTTTTCGAACACGAGTTCGACTCCCTGAGCGAAGCCGATCAGCAGACCTTTATCCGCCTGCTGGAGAGCGATGATCCGGACCTGTTCCGCTGGACCATGGGGCACGCTGTGCCGGCCGATCCCGCCTTCAGCGCCATGATCAAGATGATCCTGGAGCGCAATCAGGCCCGTCACGACCGTCAGGCCTGATGCCGTGGAGCGGGTGATCATCCCTGTTCACCCCTCCCGCCATCAGCGCTACTTGCTGGTGGCCCTCGCTCTGTTGCTGCTCTGGCCGGTCAGCGCCCTCGTAACCGGCGGGCAGTGGGCGCTGTTTGTTCCCGTCTGGTTGCTGGCGTTTGCCCTGAGCTGGTGGGCGTTGCCCCGTACTCCGTTCGAGCTGGAGTGGGATGGCCAGTGGCTGCGCTGGCAGAACGTATCCTATCGGCTCGGCAACAAGAGCCGCATTCTACCCGGCGTGCTGCGCCTTGAGCTGCATCCGGAGCAGGGGCGCCCTTGCATGTTCTGGCTTTTCGCCGATGCTCTCGCTCCCGATCACTACCGCCTGCTGGCCCGGGCAATCAACTTTCCCGCCGACCGGCGCTGAACGATTTCATCTATTCCCTAGTTACCTCTTTGCATGAGCAAGGAACTGAGCCGCGCTTTGTCCGGATTGCCCTAAAAAAATGACCCCGCCGAGGCGGGGTCATTGGTATGGCAGGAGCGGGGTTCAATCCCGCTCCGGGGTCAGTACGGTCGGTTTCGAGTCCGGCAGCATCTCCGGATAATCGAGGTTGTAGTGCAGGCCGCGCGACTCCTTGCGCTGCAGGGCGCAGTTGACGATAAGCTCGGCCACCTGCAACAGGTTGCGCAGCTCCAGCAGGTTGTTGGAAACCCGGAAATGGGCGTAGTACTCCTGCACCTCCTGCTTGAGCAGATCGATGCGGCGCTTGGCGCGGGCGAGGCGCTTGTTGGTGCGCACTATGCCCACGTAGTCCCACATCATCAGCCGCAGCTCGTGCCAGTTGTGCTGGATCACCACCAGTTCGTCAGAATCCTCCACCTGGCTCTCGTCCCAGGCAGGCAGGCGCGGCGGCTCGGCGCTCATCGGCAGCTTGGCCAGAATGTCGGCCCCCGCCTGATGGGCGTAGACCACACATTCCAGCAGGGAGTTGGAGGCCATCCGGTTGGCCCCGTGCAGACCGGTGTAGGTCACTTCGCCGATGGCGTAGAGGCCGGGGATGTCGGTCTGGCCGTTGTTGTCGATCATCACGCCGCCACAGGTGTAGTGGGCGGCCGGGACGATGGGCATCGCCTCCCTGGTGATGTCGATGCCGACCGCGAGGCAGCGCTCATAAATGGTCGGGAAGTGCTTGATGATGAAATCGGCCGGTTTGTGGCTGATGTCCAGATACATGCAATCCGCCCCGAGTCGCTTCATCTCGTGGTCGATGGCGCGGGCGACGATATCGCGCGGCGCCAGCTCGGCCCGCTCGTCAAACTCCGGCATAAAGCGGCTGCCGTCCGGGCGGCGCAGATAGGCCCCCTCGCCACGCAGCGCTTCGGTCAGCAGGAAGTTGGGATCGTCCGGGTGGAACAGGCTGGTGGGGTGGAACTGGTTGAACTCCAGATTCGCCACCCGGCAACCAGCGCGCCACGCCATGGCGATGCCATCGCCAGAGCTCACATCGGGGTTGGAGGTGTACTGGTAGACCTTGGAGGCGCCGCCGGTGGCCAGTGCCACGAAGCGGGCGCGAACGACCTCGACCTGTTCGGCATTGCGGTTCCAGACATAGGCGCCCAGTACCTTGTTGCCTGGCAGACCGAGTTTGCGGGTGGTGATGAGGTCGACCGCGTTGAAGCGCTCCATCAGCTGGATGTTGGGGTGAGCGCGCACCTGATCAATCAGGGTGAGTTGCACCGCCTTGCCGGTGGCATCCGCCGCGTGGAAGATGCGGCGATGGCTGTGGCCCCCTTCGCGGGTCAGGTGGTACTGGGATTCGCCGTCGGCGTTCTCCTCCTGATCGAAGGGAACCCCCTGCTGGATGAGCCACTGGATGGACTCGCGGGCGTGGCGGGCGGTGAACTCGACCACGGCAGGGTCACACAACCCGGCCCCGGCGTTGAGCGTGTCGCTCACGTGGGATTCGATGCTGTCGGTCTCGTCGAACACGGCAGCGATGCCTCCTTGCGCATAGAAAGTGGCCCCTTCACTGATGGGCCCCTTGCTCAGAACCAGGACTTTGGCCTGGTCTGCCAATCGCAATGCGAGAGTCAGACCAGCGGCACCGCTGCCAATGATCAGTACGTCGCAAAGGTATTCAACACTTGCTTTCATAAGTATCATTGGCCTGGATTAAGAACTGGCACCATGGTAGCCCAAGCGGGGGCGAGGATGCAGCCTGCATCACATTTTTTTAAACAGATTCGAACTTTCTCTGATTCTCCCTGTCTGAACTTGTGCGCTTAGGAAGGGCCGGAAAAGAAGAACGATAACCTGATGGGGGTTTTACGGCTCTGATGAGCGACCAGAATCTACTGGACGAACAGCTGGTTGAACGGGTCCAGCGCGGCGACAAAGCAGCTTTCAACCTGTTGGTAAAAAAATACCAGCATAAGGTGGTCAACCTGATTGCCCGGTATGTCAACAACCCCGGCGACGTGCCCGATGTGGCGCAAGAGGCGTTTATCAAAGCCTACCGGGCATTGCCGACATTCCGTGGCGAGAGTGCTTTTTACACCTGGTTGTACCGAATTGCCGTGAATACGGCGAAGAACTATCTGACCTCCCAGGGGCGCAGGCCCCCGAGCAGTGATGTGGAGGCTGACGAAGCGGAGTCTTATGGCGGCGGTGAAGCCTTGCAAGAGGTCTCAACCCCGGAAAACCTGGCGCTGACTGACGAGATCAAACGCACCGTGTTTTCAGCCATTGAGGCATTGCCGGAAGACCTGAGGACAGCGATCACCCTTCGCGAACTGGAAGGGCTGAGCTATGAAGAGATTGCCGAAATCATGGATTGCCCAGTGGGTACGGTCAGATCCCGTATCTTCCGGGCGAGGGAAGCAATCGACAAAAAGCTGCAACCTCTGATCGAGAATTAACTGGGGAAAGACGGGTTAACTTATGGCAAACAAAGAGCAAATCTCTGCCCTGATGGATGGTGAGCTGAGTGACGCAGAGGTACTGAACGAGCTGGAGATGGACTCCGGCTTGCAAGATACCTGGGGTCGTTACCACCTGATTGGCGATGCCATGCGGGGTGACCTGCCGGTCAATCTGCAACTGGATCTCAGTGACAGCATCATGGCTGCGCTGGAGGATGAGCCGACCATACTGGCACCCAAGCCGGTCGAGGCCGCTCCGGTGGCGCAACCGGTCGTTGCACCGGTCAAGACAGATTCGAATGTGGTGCCCCTGTTTCGTCGGGTTGGCCAGCAGCTTGGGCAATATGCCATTGCTGCGTCTGTGGCCGCCGCCGTCATCTTCGGGGTGCAGCAGTATCAGGGTCAGGACGGCGTGCCGAACAACCCTGTGCTCAATACCATTCCCATCGGTGGTAGTGCTGCGCCAGTGAGCGTCCACTATCCGCAAGAGGGCAACCGCGTTCGGCCGCAACAGGGAATGACCGAACAGCAGATGCAGGAGCAGCGCGAACGCATCAACGCCTTCCTGCGTGATCACCAGTTACAGCAGCGCCTGTTGCAAGACAGACAGATCCAACAATAACGAGTTGTCAGGGATACAAACGTGCGCCAGTCCAGCCGTATTTTGCTGGCCTCTCTCCTGCTAATCAGTGCCAAGGCCTCGGCCGACGACAAGTCGGCCGAGGCCTTGTTGCAGCAGATGCAGAGTGCCGTGCATCAACAGAATTTCGAGTTGTCCATGGTCAAGGCCCGTCAGGGGCGTCTTGAACCGATCCGCATCAGCCACGCCGTGATCAATGGCAAAGAAGTGGCTCATCTCAGCTACCTCGACGGCAAGGCGATCGAGTATCTGCAGCGCGAGAATGAATACACCTTCTTTGAAAACAGCCATGACCCCTACACCCTGAAGGATGCCCGCTTCCCGGGTATCTGGTCGAGTCTGGTCAGCATGCCGCTCTCCCGGGTATTGCAGAGCTATGATCCCGTGCTGGCCGGCCGCAGCCGCGTCGCGGGTGTGGTCGCTCAGGTGGTGAGGTTGGTGCCCAAGGAGGCCGACAAGTACGGCTTCATGCTCTGGGTTGACGAGCAGAGCCATCTGCTGCTGCGTGTCGATATGGTGGAGCGGGAAGGCAATCTGGTCGAGCAGCTGCTGGGGGTGGATCTGGAGCTGCAGAACAAGCCTGCCCCCTGGCTGGTGACCCTGGCCAACAGCAAGTTGCCCCCGGCGCTGGCGCTGGAAGATGCCTATCCGGCACCGCAGCAGCAGCTGAACTGGCAGGTGACCTGGCTGCCCGATGGCTTCAAGGTGTTGTCGCAGGACAGGCACCAGTTGGTGACCACCAGTATGCCGGTGGATTACATGATGCTCTCTGACGGGCTGGTGGATCTCTCGATCTACGTCTCCCGGGTCGATCCCAAGCAGGCGGTGCGCCAGCAGCTGATCCGCCAGGGCGCCACCTCGCTGGTTAGCTTCGTCAACGAGGTGGGCGTCGAGATCACCGTGGTCGGGGAAGTGCCTGCCGAGACCGCCAAACGGATTGCCGAGTCGGTGCAGCCGCTGGCTCGCAACGAGGCCGTGCAGTGAGTCCATGCTCTGGGCTCACAGTGGTGCTCTGCTTGCCGTTGGTTGTGAGTCGTGTTCAGATCCTGCCATTGCATGAGCACGAGGTGTTGCCGTGAACGAGATGAGTGAAGAGCTGGCGACCGTGGTTGCCATCGAAGGAGATCATGCCTGGGTGGAGTGTGAACGGCGCTCTGCCTGCAACGGCTGCCAGCAGCAATCCGGTTGCGGTACCGGCACCGTGGCCAAGGCGTTTCCCCTGAAAGCTCCCCGATTGCGGGTTCGCCTTACCGCCGAGGTGAACGTTGGCCAGCAGATTCGGCTTGGCATCCCGCAGGAGAGCCTGCTGCGCGGCGCCGCGCTGGTCTATGTGCTGCCGCTGTTCTGCCTGCTGGCGAGTGCTCTGCTGGGGCAACTCTGGCTGGCACCGCTGCTTTCGGGGGGGGAGGGGATTACCATTCTGGCCTCTTTGCTGGGGGGCTCTGGCGGCTTTTTACTGGTTCGTTACTTTTCCGGCCGGCTCGATGAGGGGCGTTATGGCCCCCGCATGCTCGGCGTTGTAGTTCCCGTCCGTACCCTCTCCTGACTGAACAGGCGCTATTTCACTGGCGTTGGCGACTAAAGAATGGCCGTCAGCCGGGTTATCCAGTAAAATCGCGCCTCCATAACCGACCTTAAACCAATTTTGAGTGACTCTTGCTCGATGAAACACATTCGTAACTTTTCGATTATTGCGCACATCGACCACGGTAAATCGACCCTGTCGGACCGTCTGATCCAGACTTGCGGTGGCTTGTCCGACCGCGAGATGCAGGCTCAGGTGCTTGACTCCATGGATCTGGAGCGCGAGCGCGGCATTACCATCAAGGCGCAGAGTGTGACCCTGAACTACCAGGCACAAGACGGTAACACCTACCAGCTGAACTTTATCGACACCCCGGGCCACGTGGATTTCTCCTACGAGGTCTCCCGCTCTTTGGCGGCCTGTGAAGGGGCGCTGCTGGTGGTAGATGCCGGCCAGGGGGTTGAGGCACAGACTCTGGCCAACTGCTACACCGCCATGGAGATGGATCTGGAAGTGGTGCCGGTACTGAACAAGATCGACCTGCCGGCCGCAGAACCCGAGCGGGTTGCCGAGGAGATCGAAGACATCGTCGGTATCGACGCGGTCGATGCGGTGCGCTGCTCCGCCAAGACCGGCCTCGGTGTCGATCTGGTACTGGAAGAGATCGTGGCCAAGATCCCGGCGCCGGAAGGTGATCCGGACGCGCCGCTGCAGGCGCTGATCATCGACTCCTGGTTCGACTCCTATCTGGGCGTCGTCTCTCTGGTGCGGATCAAGAACGGTTCCCTGAAGAAGAACGACAAGATCAAGGTGATGAGCACCGGTCAGGTGTGGGGTGTCGATCGTATCGGTATCTTCACGCCCAAGCAGGTGGACACCGACGGGCTGGGTTGCGGCGAGGTAGGTTGGGTTGTCTGCGGTATCAAGGACATCCACGGCGCGCCGGTGGGCGATACCCTGACCCAGGCCAAGAACGGTGCCGACAAGGCGCTGGCCGGTTTCAAGAAGGTGAAGCCGCAGGTTTATGCGGGTCTGTTCCCCATCTCCAGCGATGACTACGAGTCGTTCCGTGACGCCCTCGACAAGCTCTCCCTGAACGATGCCTCTCTGTTCTTCGAACCGGAGAGCTCTACGGCACTGGGCTTCGGCTTCCGTTGCGGCTTCCTCGGTATGTTGCACATGGAGATCATTCAGGAGCGTCTGGAGCGTGAATACGATCTGGATCTGATCACCACAGCACCGACCGTAGTGTACGAGATCGAGCTGACCGACGGTTCCACCATCCACATCGACAGCCCGGCCCAGATGCCTGCCATCACCAGTATCAAGGAGATGCGCGAGCCGATCGCCGAGTGTCACATTCTGCTGCCGCAGGAGTACATGGGCAACGTGATCACCCTCTGTATCGAGAAGCGTGGCGTGCAGACCAACATGGTCTATCACGGCAAGCAGGTGGCGCTGACCTATGAAATCCCGATGGCGGAAGTGGTGCTCGACTTCTTCGACCGCCTGAAGTCAACCAGCCGCGGCTACGCCTCGCTGGACTACGGCTTCAAGCGTTTCGAAACCTCCGACATGGTGCGTCTGGACATTATGATCAACGGTGAGCGCGTCGACGCGCTGGCCATCATCACCCACAAGGACAACGCCCAGTATCGCGGTCGTCAGGTGGTGGAGAAGATGCGCGAGCTGATCCCGCGTCAGATGTTTGATATCGCGATTCAGGCGGCCATTGGCAACCAGATCATCGCTCGCAGCACCGTCAAGGCACTGCGCAAGGACGTAACCGCCAAGTGTTACGGTGGTGACGTGAGTCGTAAGAAGAAGCTGCTGAACAAGCAGAAAGAAGGTAAGAAGCGGATGAAGTCCCTCGGCCGTGTCGACGTGCCGCAGGAAGCCTTCCTCGCGATTCTCCACGTCGGAAAGGATTAATAGATGGCAAGCACGTTTTCCCTGATCCTGGTGGTGGTCTGCGCGATCACCGGTGTTATCTGGTGTCTGGACAAGATGATCTGGTCCAAACAGCGAGCCGCCAAAATTGCCGTGGCCCGTGCCCATGGCGGCGCTCATCTGGATGACAAAACCCTGGCCAAGGTGGCCCCCGTTCCGGTCTGGATTGAGCAGACCGCCGGGGTCTTCCCGGTCATCACCTTTGTGCTGATCCTGCGTTCGTTCATCTTTGAACCGTTCCAGATCCCGTCAGGCTCCATGATGCCCACTCTGCTGGTGGGCGATTTCATCCTGGTGGAGAAGTTTGCCTATGGTCTGCGGGACCCGGTGACCAACACCAAGTTCCTCGAGACCGGTGAGCCCAAGCGTGGCGATGTGGTGGTGTTCAAATACCCGCTCGAACCGCGGGTGGACTACATCAAGCGGGTGGTCGGCATGCCGGGGGATCGGGTCATCTATCGCAACAAGGAGCTGATGATCCGGCCCAAGTGCGAGGAGCAGGAGGGGAAAACGTGCCCGGGCTTCCAGAAGCTCGATGTCAAGTTTGAACAAAGAGGCGAATTTACCCAGATGGGGATCCCCCTTGACCGCTATACCGAGCAGCTGGGCGATGTCTCCCACGAGACCCTGCGCAACCCGCTGATGCCCGATATGGTTGGCCGTTACTATCGTCAACCCGGCACCTATCCTGATGAGTGGGTAGTACCGGAAGGGCAATATTTCGTGATGGGCGACAACCGTGACAACAGTACCGACAGCCGTTTCTGGGGCTTTGTGCCCGAGCAGAATCTGGTCGGCAAGGCGGTCGCTATCTGGATAAGTTTTGAATTCGAGCGCGAAGAGGGCTCCCTGCTGCCAAGCTGGGTACCGACAGGGGTGCGCTTCAACCGCATTGGCGGAATCAAGTAAATGAATATCAAGATGAACAGACTGCAGTCCCGTCTCGGACACGTCTTTCAGGATCTGGAACTGCTGACCCGGGCGCTGACTCACCGCAGCGCCGGCTCCCGTCACAACGAGCGACTGGAGTTTTTGGGTGACTCGATTTTGAGTCTGGTGATTGCCGACGATCTCTTCCACCGCTTCCCGCAAGCGGCGGAAGGGGATCTCAGCCGGATGCGCGCCACTCTGGTGCGCGAGAAGACCCTGGCCGAGCTGGGCCGCGAGTTTGACCTCGGGGATCACCTGATCCTGGGGCCGGGCGAGTTGAAAAGCGGCGGTTTTCGCCGTGAATCTATCTTGGCCGACACGGTCGAGGCGGTGATTGGTGCCGTCTATCTGGACAGTGATCTCGAGACCGTACGCACTCTGCTGCTGGGCTGGTACACCAGCCGTCTGGAGGAGATCAAACCGGGCATCGAGCAGAAGGATCCCAAGACCCGTCTGCAAGAAATTCTGCAGGGAAGCCGCAAATCCCTGCCGACCTATACAGTGACCAACGTCAAGGGCGAAGCCCACAACCAGGAGTTCACCGTCCAGTGTGACGTGGAAGGTCTGGATGGTCCGATCAAAGGGGTCGGCACCAGCCGCCGCAAGGCCGAACAGGCCGCGGCGCAGCAAGCATTGGAAAAACTGTCATGACAGATACAACCTACTGCGGCTTTGTCGCCATCGTGGGCCGCCCCAACGTGGGCAAGTCCACCCTGCTCAACAAGCTGCTTGGCCAGAAGGTCAGCATCACCTCGAAAAAACCCCAGACCACCCGTCACCGGATCCTGGGGATCGACACCGAGGATAACTACCAGACCATCTATGTCGATACCCCGGGTCTGCACATTGAAGAGAAACGGGCCATCAACCGCCTGATGAACCGCGCCGCCACCAGTTCGCTGGGGGACGTGGCCATGGTGGTATTCATGGTGGACGGCACTCACTGGACCAAAGATGACGAGATGGTGCTGGGCAAGTTGCGCAATCTCAAGTGCCCCGTGGTGCTGGCGGTCAACAAGATCGACAACGTCAAGGAGAAGGAGGAGCTGCTTCCCCACCTCGAGTGGCTGGGCCAGCAGATGAACTTCGCCCATATCCTGCCCATCAGTGCCCAGAAGGGTACCAACGTGGAGAAGATCCGCGAGTGGGCCAAGCCGTTGCTGCCGGAAAACGTCCACTTCTTCCCGGAAGATTACGTGACCGATCGCTCCTCCCGTTTCATGGCCTCCGAGATCATCCGCGAGAAGCTGATGCGCTTCACCGGTGAGGAGCTGCCCTACTCGGTGACGGTGGAGATCGAGCGCTTCAAGGTGGAAGAGAGCGGTATCTATCACATCCACGGCCTCATTCTGGTCGAGCGCGATGGCCAGAAGAAGATGGTCATCGGCAACAAGGGCGAGAAGATCAAGACCATCGGTACCGAAGCGCGCCTCGATATGGAACGGCTGTTCCAGAACAAGGTGCACCTCGAGCTGTGGGTCAAGGTCAAGTCAGGCTGGGCCGATGACGAGCGCGCCCTGCGTAGTCTTGGTTACGGCGATGATTAAGAACCTGTGCACGCGCTTACTGCGAGGCCATGATCAAGGCTCATGCGCTGCTCGGAATCCTCATGTATTCACATACACTCCGGTTCCTGCGCTGCTCTTTACCTTGCTGACGGCCTCTCGTGACAGTGCGTGGACAGGTTTTGAGAGGTAATGGCGGATTGCTGACCCCGGCTTTCGTCATCCATAGCCGGCCCTATCGTGAGACCAGCCAGCTGGTCGAGGTATTCACTCAGGATAGTGGCCGCTTTACCCTGGTGGCTCGCGGTTCTCGCGGGCCACGCTCCCCTCTCAAGGGGCTGCTGCAACCCTTTACCCTGCTCACCATCGCCTGGCGTGGCAAGGGGGATCTCAAGAACCTCACCCAGGTCGAATGCCCCGACCACTCTCTGCGTCTCGGTGGCGATCGCCTCTTCTACGGCCTCTATCTCAACGAGCTGGTCTACTACCTGCTGGAAGCGCACACCCCGTTCCCCGAGGTGTTCGATGCCTATGCCCGTGCCATCATGGCGCTGGCTGACGGCGAGACGCCGGAGCTGCCGCTGCGCCGCTTCGAGTTTCTGCTGCTGCAGGCGCTCGGCTATGCGGTCGATTTCGAATACACGGCGGACGACGAGTCGCCCATCGAACCGACCTTGCTCTATGGCTTTGAGCGTGAATTGGGCTTTGTTGCTTGCGAGCGGGCGCCGGATCCCCGTACCCTGTTTCTCGGTGCCCACCTGCTCGCCTTTTCCGAGGGACGTTTCGATACCCCTCCCTTGCTGCAGGCGGCCAAACGTTTCAGCCGATTGGCCTTGCAACCCTATCTGGGCAAGCGCCAGCTAAAGAGCCGGGAGCTGTTTTTAAAACGCAAAGCCAGCATCCAAGGCTGACACAGATTACAGACATACGGATATTGGCGCGGGGTGATTCGCTGACCGCGCAGTCAACAGATGAAGCCTTTCAAGGAGTTCTCAATGAGTGAAATCTATCTGGGTGTGAACATCGACCATATCGCCACCCTGCGCAACGCCCGTGGCACCCAGTATCCGGATCCGGTACAGGCCGCCTTCGTGGCCGAACAGGCCGGGGCCGATGGCATCACCGTGCATCTGCGAGAAGATCGCCGCCACATCACCGACCGCGATGTGGAGATCCTGCGCCAGACCATTCAGACCAGAATGAATTTGGAGATGGCGGTGACCGAAGAGATGATCGGCATCGCCTGCCGCATCAAGCCTCATTTCGTCTGTCTGGTGCCGGAGAAGCGCACCGAGGTGACCACCGAGGGCGGTTTGGATGTCGCCGGTCAGCTGGCCAAGGTGACTGATGCCGTTGCCCGTCTCTCCGCGGTGGGGGCGCAGGTTTCGCTCTTTATCGATGCCGATCCCATTCAGATCGATGCGGCCGCCGAGAGTGGTGCTCCCTTTATCGAGATCCACACCGGCCGTTACGCCGATGCCACCACAGATGCCGAACGCAACGCCGAGTTCAAGCGCATCGCCGCCGGTGCCTCCTATGCCGCTGGCAAGGGGCTCAAGGTCAATGCCGGCCACGGTCTGCACTACCACAACGTCAAGGCCATCGCCGCCATCCCCGAGCTCTATGAGCTCAACATCGGCCACGCCATTATCGGCCGCGCCGCCTTTGATGGTCTGGCCAAGGCGGTGAGCGATATGCGCCTACTGATGCAGGAAGCCCGTCAGGGGATCTGATGGTTCGGGCACTGGCAACGCACAGTGCCCATATGAAACAAAAGGGACGCCATGGCGTCCCTTTTGTTGTTTCTGCCGATGGGAATATCGACAGCCGTCAGACCTGCTGCTGTGCCCATCTTCCCAGACGCTGCAGCGCCTCACCGAGCAGCTGGCGGGAGGTGCCTATGTTGATCCGCACATACTCTTCGCCATCGCTGACGTAGTGGGAGCCATCTTCGATGATGACCCCCGCTTCGACTGCCCACCTGCGGGTCACCTCGCTTGCGCTCATTCCGCTCCCTTTGGTATTGACCCAGACCAGATAGGAGGCATCCATCGGCATGACTTGGAAGTCGGGCAGGTTCTCCCTGAAGTAGCGCGCCAGCAGGGTGTAGTTTTCTCTCAGATAGAGATTCAAGTCAGCCAGCCACTCATCGCACTCGTTATAGGCGGTGATAATTCCCCAGAGCCCGAATACGTTGGGAGAGGTGATGGAGTTCTGCTCAAGGCGAGCTCTGAACCGGCTTCTGATCTGCGGATTTGGAATGATGCTGTAGGAGGTTTTCAATCCGCCCAGATTGAATGCCTTGTTGGGCGAGCTCATCAGCATCATGTTGTTGCGGTAACGCTCCTCCAGTGCCAGAAAGGAGACGAACTCGCCATGGATGATGTGCTCGGCATGCACTTCATCGACCATCATCAACACCTGATGGCGCAGGCAGATGTCGGCAACGGCTTCCAGTTCGGCCTGACTCCAGATCCTGCCCGACGGGTTGTGGGGTGAGCAGAGAAAATAGATTTTGGGCTTGTGGCCAATGATCTGCTCCTCCAGCTTCGCCAGATCGATCCGGTATCGCCCTTTGCTCAGGGCTAACGGGTTGGCGACAACCTTGACCCCCTGCCTTTCGGCCGCCTTGGCAAAGGGATCATAGACAGGGGTGTTCATGATGATGCTGTCACCCGGCTGGCAGAATGCCTGCACCGTGTAGTGCAGGGTCGAGACGGTGCCATAGGAGAGGGTGATCCACTCCCGCTCCACTGTGACCTTGTGGTGGCGGGCCTGGAAGTTGATGACCGCTTCGTAGAAATCATCGATGCAGTGGGTGTAGCTGAAGGTGCCCCAGCTGATGATTTCGCTGAACTTGCGAGCCACAGCCGGCGGTGATTTGAAATCCATATCGGCAATCCACATGGGAATACTGTCGGTAGGAACGGGGCCAAAGCGGCTCTCGATCACTTTCATATCCCACTTGCGGCATTTGTCGCTGATGCGATCTGCCAGCTCGTCGAAACGGGAGGGTTGCAAGTCGGCAGAGGGGGTGGGGAGGCGCAGAGCCTCCCGATCTTTACAGGAGAGCATCGAGATTATCCTTCACGGTTTGAACCTGAGCGCCAATGATGACCTGCACGCTGTGCTCGTCGATCTTGACGACGGAGAGGGCGCCAGCCTGTTTCAGGATCTTCTCCTGCAGCTTGCCCATGTCGTGTACCACCAGTCTCAGCCGTGTGACGCAGTTGTCCAGGCTGACGATATTCTCCTTGCCACCGAGGGCACTCAGGATCACGGCCGGGTCGTGCTTCGCAATCTGGATATCATCGACCTCATCCCTGCCGGGGGTCTTGATGTCATATTTCTTGATGTACCAGTAGAAGACGGTGAAATAGATGGCAGACCAGATAAGGCCAATGGGAATTATCAGATACCACTTGGTTTGCCAGCCCTGCATGATGCCGAAAATAAGCAGGTCGAGTGCACTGCCATCGGTATTGCCGATGGTGACGCCACACATGGCCACCACAAAGAGCGCGGCGCCGGTCATAAAAACATGGAACAGATAGAGTACCGGTGCGACAAACAGAAACAGGAATTCGATGGGTTCGGAAATACCGGTCACGATAGAGACCAGTACCCCGGAGATAATCAGGCTCTTGATTCTGGTTCTATTGCCGGGCGTGGCTGCCATATACATGGCTAACGCAGCTGCAGGCAGACCGAATATAAAGGTCGGCATAAACCCTTGCGACAGGAAGGCGGTTGCTGCCGGGCTGATGGGGTCACCCGCTTTCAACTGGGCGAAGAAGATATTGAGAGCGCCGGAAATGGTTTCGCCATTGACCAGCTCGGTGCCGCCTGCCGGGGTGAAGCGCACCATGGCCAGCATGATGTGGTGCAGACCGAGCGGTTTGAGCAAGTTGATGGCCACCCCGTAGAGGAAGGCACCAAAAGAGCCGGCAGAGATGATCATGTTGCCGACCGCAGTAATGCCGAGCGCCACATAGTGCCAGAAGAGCGGCATGGCGAGACCTATCAGCGACATGACCAGCACAGTGATAATGGGCACGGAGCGCAGGCCGCTGAAGAACGAGAAGGCGTCGTGCAGTTTGAGGTTATAGAAACGGCGATGGATGAAGTAGGTCACGATCCCCGACACTATGCCACCCAGCACACCCATGGAGAGGGTCTGAACCCCCATCACCATGGCTTGCCCCGCCAGTTTGATATTTTCCGGCGAAGCCAGTTGATTGGTACTGGCGAGATAGAAGTTGATCCCGATATTCATCGCCATATAGCCGACGAAACCGGAATAGGCCGCGACACCCTTGTTCTTTTCGGTCAATCCCATCGGAATACCGATGGCAAACATGATGGGCAGATAGGTAAAGCCGAAGCTGCCTACGGTTGCCACCAGATTGAAGACGAGCTGGGTATATTCTCCACCAAGAAAAGGAAAATTATCTATGGTGGAGGGGCTGGTAATGGATGACCCCACCCCCAGCAGTAGTCCCATGAATGCCATCAGAGAGACGGGAAACATAAATGTTTTCCCCAAACTCTGGGCAAATTCCCATACCTTATTTCGCAAGGATGCGCGAGCCATCATTATTATCTCCCAGACCTGTTACCGTAATTTTATTGTTATCAAATCTTGTTATTACTCATGCACATACGGATTTTCGCCTCGACAACTTCCTCCATGGCGGCCATGGCGGGTACCAGATACTGGCGCGGGTCGCTGGCATCCGGATGAGAGCCAAGGAAGGCTTTCATTGCATCGGCGAAGGCTATCTTCAGTTCGGTCGCAACGTTGACCTTGCAGATCCCGAGTTCGATGCAGCGGCGCACATCGGCTTCCGGTACACCGGAGGCACCGTGCAGCACCAGCGGAATATCAACCTGCTCGCGAATGGCGGCGAGGCGGGCGAAGTCCAGACGGGGCTCCTCCTTGTAGAGGCCGTGTGCGGTACCGATGGCCACCGCCAGCGAGTCGATACCGGTACGGCGGACAAACTCGGCCGCCTTGAGCGGGTCGGTAAATTTGGCATGAGCGGCATCGACGATGAGGTCATCCTCCTGACCGCCCAGCTGACCCAGCTCCGCTTCGACGCTGGCGCCCATGCGGTGGCAGAAGGTCACCACGCTGCGCACCTTCTCGATGTTCTCTTCAAACGGAAAGTGCGAGGCATCGATCATGGCGGAGCGAATGCCCGCTTCGACCTTGTAGTGGATGTCTTGCTCGTCTTCGTGGTGATCCAGATGCAGCACCAGCGGGATGCGATATTCATGGGCGGCGGCCTGACAGATGGAGACCAGATACTCGACCCCTGCATGGCGATAGGTACCCGGGGTACCAGCCAGGATCACCGGAGAGCGCATGCGAGCGGCGGTGCGGGCCACCACCTGCACGGTTTCCAGGTTGTGGATGTTGAAAGCCGGTACGGCATAACCGCGGCGCTGGGCATCTTTGAGCATTTCATGGGAAGAGATCAGATACATAGTGACTCCTGAGCGTCCTGATTGACGCGAGATCCTGAGAAAAGGGAGGAGAGCTGGGTCGGGTTTATCTCCCGGCCAGCTACCCAGATGTGTTGTTGATTGAGTTCAGTGGTGAGGGCGAGCAGGTTGGCCTGTTTGCCAACCGCCAGCGAGCCGAGACGATTGGCAATACCGAGCATCTTTGCTGGTGCCAGCGAGGCCATTGCGATGGCTGCATCAAGCGGCACATCCGCCAGCTGCACCATGTTGCGTACGGAGCCAAGCAGGGTGAGGGTGCTGCCCGCCAGACCGCCGGTGTCGGTGCGTACCACGCCGTTTTTCATCTCGACCCGATAGTTGCCAAGCAGATAGTGACCGTCTGGCATACCGGCGGCGCGCATCGCATCGGTGACCAAGAGCAGGCGCTGGCCGGCGCAGCAGTGACAGAGCTTGAGCACGCTCGGGTGGAGATGATGGCCATCGGCGATCAGCTCCAGCCAGGCTGCGGGATGGACAAGACCCGCACCGACCATGCCGGGTTCGCGGTGGTGCAGGCCGCGCATGCCGTTGAAGCAGTGCACCAGCCCGGAGGCGCCCGCTGCCAGCGCCGCCATGGTGGTGTCGTGATCCGCCGCCGAGTGGCCCAGCATCACCCGCACGCCGTTTGCGGCAAGATGGTGAATGGCCGCGATGGCGTTGGGCTTTTCCGGTGCCAGCGCGACCACCTTCAGGCTGCCGCGCGCGAGCTGTTGCAGGTGGGTCAGTTCGGCAATATCCAGCTCCCGAAACAGCGCCTGATCGTGGGCGCCCTTGTTGTCCGGCGTGAAGTAGGGCCCTTCCAGATAGCAGCCGAGCAGCTCGGCGCCCGGCATGCCGCGGGCAACGCCATCGGCAATGCGGGCAAGGGCTTGCTCTATCTCGGGGAGTGGGGCGGTGACCGTGGTGGCAAGAAAAGCGCCGACCCCTTCTGCCGCCTTGGCCATCGACAAGGTAGCCAAGGCATTGTCCTCGCTATCCATGACATCGACACCGGCACCGCCGTGGACATGACCATCGATCAGCGCAGGCACCAGCAGCTCGACATCCCGCGCCGGCTTTCCATCCGTGATGGGAGCGATGGCGGTGATGATGCCCCCTTCATGGGTCAGCTCCTGATGTTCCAGCCAACCCTGTTCGGTCAGCAGGCGACGGGCACGGATCCGTGAGGCCATCAGATGCCCTCCTCGACGAGAGCGGCATCTGCCTGACGCTCTTTGCTCATCTCATCCGCCAGCGAGGTGAGACCCCGGTGGCCGCAATCAAGGGCCTGCTGGCGGAATTCACGGGCGCTGAGGTCATCGCGTTCCAGCGCCATCTCCAGCAGCAGTTGCAGGTTGGTACCGGTAATGACCTCCCGCTCTGGCTGGTGCAGTGAGAGGGTTGAGGCGACCCGAAACGGGGTGCCGCCGAGCAGGTCGGTCAGGAAGACCACGCCATCCCCCTTGTCGACCTCTGCCAGCGCCGCTTCGCACTGTGCCTGCAGCAGGGCGGTGGTGGAGCTCTCGGGAAAGTCGATGGCGATAACCGCGTCCTGTTCGCCGAGGATCTGCAGCATGGCGCGCTCCAGACCGCTGGCGAAACCGCCATGACCACAAATAATGATGCCCAACATAGTCTGTTCCTTTACTGCAAAGGGGGCCGGCTTGCTGCCGGCTCCGGATTAGAGGAAACCGGCGAACTTGCCGACGATACCGAGTACCACCGTGATGACGATAAGGCGCAGCGGGCTCCAGCCTTTGCGGATCAGGGCGTACATCGCCAGGGTGTAGAGCAGCGGCAGGAAGGCGGGCATCAGCTTGTCGAGCACGTCAGCTTGCAGTTTGACGACTGCATCACCGGCAGTGATCTCCAGCGTGGTGCCAAGACGCACATAGGTGGCGACCAGCGCGCCGATCACCGTCATACCGACGATGGATGCGGCATGGCCCACCTTGCGGGTATTGGCCTTGATGACCGGAATTGCCGCCACCCCCATGCGGTAGGCGTAGTGCGCCAGACCAAAACGCAGGCCGAAGTGGACCACGTTGAACAGCAGGAAGAAGACCACTGCACCCATGATGGAACCTTGCAGCGCCAGATCTGCCCCTATGCCGCCGCAGATGGGGAGCAGGGTGAGCCAGAACATGGCATCGCCAATCCCGCCGAGCGGTGCGCCTACGGCAATCTTGGTGCTCTGGATGCTGTTGACGTTCTGCTTGGAGCGCTCCATCGCCAGCACGATCCCCATCACGAAGGTGACCAGGAAGGGGTGGGTGTTGAAGAAGCCCATGTGCCCTTTCATGGCCCGGGAGAGATCCCGCGGATTGGTGTGGATCTTCTGCAGTGCCGGCAGCAATCCATAGAGCCAGCCGGAGGCCTGCATCCGTTCATAGTTGAAGGAGGCCTGCAGCAGCAGGGAGCGCCAGGCAAAGCGGTTGATATCCTGCTTGGTCAGCTCGGCGCCAAGCTGCTGATCTTCATAGGTGTCGTCGGATTGTGGCCGGGTATTGTGCGGTTCGGCGCTGGAGATGATCCGCGCAGCTGTGTTGTTAGATGCCATCTTCGGTTTCCTCCTGAACAGGACGAGCTTGCGGGGTGGTGGTGCGCATGAAATCGATCAGGGCCATGGCCAGCGCGGCGGCGGCGATGGCCAGTACCGGCAACTGGAGCCAGGCGGCGGCAACGAAACCGAGGATGAAGTACGGGATATAGACGTTCTTCATCATGATCTTGAGCAGCACGGCAAAACCGATGGCGGGCATGATGCCGCCAGCAACGCCGAGGCCGTCGATGAGGCGGGCAGGTAGCACGTCGATGGCCGCCTTGGCATGTTCGGCCCCGAAGTAGGTGGGCAGGAAGGCACAGAGGAAGTAGAAAGTGCCCAGAGCCAGCAGTGCCAGGTAGTTGACCCGCTCGATACCGCGCACGTCAGCCGCTTCGGCCATGCGATCGCAGCGGGACATCACCCCCGACATCACCGAGAAGAGGAAGGTGATCCCCATCTGCACGGCAACGGCGAAGGGAACGGCAACCCCTACCGCCACATCCGGCTTGACCCCGGTGGTGATGGCGAAGGTGGCGCCGACTATGGTGCCGATAATGACGTTGGGCGGTTGCGCCCCCGCCAGCGGGGCCAACCCCATCCAGACCAGCTCTAGGGTGCCGCCCACCAGAATACCGGTGGGCAGGTCGCCGAGGATGAGGCCAACCAGCGGCCCCAGTACCACGGGACGGTGGAAGTGGGTCAGACCGTTGAACAGGTCGAGTCCGGCGAAAAACGCCAGGATGCCAAGCAGCAGACCTTGTAACAAACTGATTTCCATCACAATTGTCCTTAATCAGAGCAAATTGAAAATGTCCTGTGCCGGTTCGGTCGGCACGCCTTGGACATAGCACTCGACACGGGCGTCCCGCAGGGCGCGAAATGCGGTGATGTCCTGTTCGTCCACGGATACGGTCTTGTGGATTTGACGCTTGCCGTCGGCGTAATGCATGTTGCCGACGTTGATCCGGGAGATGGGGACACCTCCCTGAACCAGGGTGTTGAAATCGGTCGGGTTTTTGCAGACCAGCAGGATCTTCTGGCGATCTGCCGCCTTGTGGATGTTGTCGATCACCTTCTGTAGCGGCCAGAACCGCACCGCAATGCCTTCGGCCAGCACCATCTCCATCAGGTTCTGCTGGATGGGGTCCTCTGCCACTTCGTCGTTGGCGACCAGCACCAGATTGGCACCGGCAAAGCCGACCCACTGGACACCGACCTGACCGTGGATCAGGCGCTCATCGATCCGGCTCAATACGATATTGGGCATCACAGCACTCCTTCTTGGTGGAACGGGTAGATATTGACCCCCTGTACGACCCGGTTGACCTGACCGGTGGGGCAGGGATTGTCCGGACTGATCCCCAGTCCCAGCGAGGTATGGAAGGCGTAGTACTGGGCATAGAGCAGGTAGCAGAAGGCGAGCTGGGCATCGTCGCCATGCAGGGTGTGGGGCAGGTAGATGTGCTCCCCCTCCTCGATGGCGGGATGGTGCTGGTCGGCGATGGCGACCACCCGGGCGGCCTTGCCATCGCTTCGCAGCTCGCGCAGCAGATCCAGATCGTATTGCCGGGTGTAAGGGTCGTTGGAGATGAGCAGCACGATGAGCGTCTGTTCGTTGACGACCGATTTCGGACCGTGGCGAAAACCGGTGGGGGAATCGAACATGGCGACCAGACGGCCGGCGGTCAGCTCCAGCAGTTTGAGTGCTGCCTCCTGCGCCACCCCTTGCAGACTGCCGCTGCCAAGATAGATGACCCGCTCGGGCAACGGCTCGTTCCAGGCCGGTACGCGCTGTACGACCTGCTCCAGAATGGCGTCACTGGTGGTGACCAGCTGCTCGCAGCGCTGGCGGTTGAACCGCTCTGGCAGAAAGAGAGCCAGACAGCTCAGCATCATGCTGGTCAGGCTGCTGGTCATGGCGAAGCTGCGATCATTGGTCTGGGGCGGCATCAGCAGGGCCAGAGAGTGGGCATCTTGCTGGCAGCGGCGATAGAGCGCCCCTTCACCGTTGCAGGTCAGTACCAGATGGTGGCAGTCGCTGAGCAGCTGGCTGGCCAGTTCGACCGCCGCCACGCTCTCGGGGCTGTTGCCGGAGCGGGCAAAGGAGATAAGCAGGGTCGGGCAATCTTCGGCCAGATACTCGGCCGGGTCGGTGACGATATCCGTGGTGGCGATCGCCTCGACCCGGGCATGCAGGTGGGCCGAGAGATAGGGGGCGAGCGCCCGACCGGCAAAGGCGGAGGTGCCAGCCCCGGTCAGGATAATGCGCAGCTCTTGTCGGGCGAGCAGGGGGGCCAGAAAACGGGTCAATGCTGGACGGCACTCCTCGACCATGGTGAGGGTCTCGCGCCAGGTGGCGGGTTGCTGGCGAATTTCACGGGCAGTCGCCAGGCCATTGGCACTGCGCAACATCTCTTCTGAATAACCAAGGATCATGTCTGCAACTCCTTATACAACGGGGTCGAGCTGGGAATGGCGGCGAGAGGCCGCAGTGCAGGCGCTGGCGTAGTGCCGCAGCACCTCCTGCACCTGATCGAGAATGAGGTCATGGGGATTGGCCGAGAGCGTGCCCTGACGCACCTTGCGATACTGCAGGGGCAGATGCTGGCTCAGCAGGGGGAGCGGGATTGGCTCCGCCGCCAGATTGGCCAGCAATCTGGCGTAGCACTCATCGACCCGGCTATCGGGCCAGTAGTAGCGAATGCGATCCGAATAGCTGTAGCCACGGGCCAGCCGGCACTCGTTGGCACTGCCCTGATAGTGGCTGCGCCAGAAGTCGGGTCGCTCCAGCATGGTCTCTTCCATCACCTTGCGCAGACCGGAACAGGCCTTGGCAACCACCAGTTCCTCCTCGATGGCGGCAAGGGCAAACAGCGCTTCGCGCAGGGCGAAGGTGAGGGCTGGGCCGACTTTGAGAATGGCAAAGTGGTCGCGTACCAGCTGGCGGTAAGCCTCGGGAGTCTGGTAATCGGTGGAGTGGGCCTCGAACACCATGTGGGGATAGGCTTCGATCATCCGGCTAAGGGGAGCCGCTTTTTCGGGCCGGTAATCGATGACGCGGGTATGGTCAAACTCGACGCCGGGTTGCACCACCAGACCGATCACCCTCGGCCAGATATGGGCCAGCCCCGCCTTGTTGAAGGCCTCTTGATGGGCCTCGAGGGTGTGGCGTGCCGCCTCCGGCGTGGTGACCGCCAGCTCGGCAAGATCTTCATGGGCACCGCCCGGCACCGGCACCTCGGTGCCAATCACATAGACCAGATCGCTCTCGCCAAAAGTGGCCAGACAGGTTTGCTCGGCGATCTGCGCCAGCCGTGCCGCCCTTTCAGCGACCAGCTCGTCGGTCAGGGGAACGGGATCGCCCTGACAGGACATGCTGCAGTCGAGGTGGATCTTCTTGAACCCGGCGGCGACATAGCTGGCGATGAGATCCCCGGCATGGGCCATGGCCTGCCCGGCCGGTTCCCCCTGCCAGCGGTTGGGGCCCAGATGGTCGCCCCCCAGAATGAGGCGCTGCGCCGGAAAGTGACACTGTGCCGCCAGCTCGTAGAGACGATCGCGAAAGTCGGCGGGGGTCATGCCGGTATAGCCGCCAAACTGATCCACCTGATTGGAGGTGGCCTCGACCAGCAGCAGCTCATCCCCTTCGGCGGCCAGCCTTAGCGCGGCCTCCAGCACCAGCGGGTGAGCGGAGCAGACGGCGTAGATCCCGGTCTGTTCTCCCTGTTTATGCCTTTCGACCAGTGCCAGCATGGATTTCATTTTGATGTCCCTTGGTTGCTGCGTATGGAAATGTTCTTTCGATTTCTTTTCTTTACGGTAGTGGGGAGGAAAAGAAAACGAAACAAAAGAGTCGTCAGATCTTGAAAGGGATCACAAAAAGAAAGGTATCGAAAGGATTTGAATAATGGGGAAAGATGATGAGAGTGGTGGTAAAGCGTAATGAAGGCTTGATTTGGCACCTTCGCTGAGCGTTAATATGCAAACGTAACGAAGTGAAAGCGATCTTTCACTACAGCATTCCGGCAGAAGAACTATGCAAACAAGCGAAAAAGGTGCGCTCGGAACCAGCGAGCGGCGGGAGCGGATTATTCAGCAGCTGCGCAGCAATGGCAGCGTTCAGGTCAACGAGTTGGCGACTCATTATCAGGTCTCTACCGTGACCATCCGCAACGATCTGGCCTTTCTGGAGAAGCAGGGGGTGGCCGTGCGCGCTTACGGCGGCGCCCTGCTGTGTGAACCGGGCCAGACGGTGCCGGAGCGCACCATTGCCGACAAGAGTGTGCTCAATACTCCCGTGAAACAGCGGATCGGCGCGCTGGCGGCGACCCTGGTGCCCTCAGGTTGTCGCCTTATCCTCGATTCGGGGACGACAACACTGGAGGTGGCGCGTCATCTGAAGGGACATCAGGAGATCCTGGTGATGACCAACGGTATGAATGTGGCGAATGAGCTGCTCGAAGCAGAAGGGGTGGCGCTGCTGATGACGGGCGGACATCTGCGCCGCAAGTCACTCTCCTTCTACGGTGCACAAGCGGAGCTGTCCCTGCAAAACTACCACTTTGACATGCTGTTTCTCGGGGTGGATGGCATCGATCTGGAGCGCGGCGTCAGCACCCATCATGAGGACGAAGCACGCCTCAACCGCTGCATGTGTCAGGTGGCCGAGCGGATTGTGGTGGTCACCGACTCCAGCAAGTTTGGCCGGCGCAGCCTGCACAAGATCATCGATACCCTGCGTATTCACACCCTGATCACCGACGATGCCGTGCCTGCCGATATCCTTTCCGGCCTGCGCAATGCCGGTATCGAAGTGCTGCTGGTACCGGCCGATGGCAGCAAGGGGCAGGAGAAGCAGGGGCAATATAATCCAGTGCAATCAGCTATAAGCGGTTGATGACAAACGCGATAGACTTGGTTTCTCACTCACTGATCGAGCCTGTTATGTACCACCCCGATATCACCGAACTTGAACCTGTCGCCCGAGCGGCGGGGGCGGCCATCATGGCCATCTACAGCCAGCCCTTCGCGGTGGAGTACAAGAGCGACGAGAGTCCGCTGACCGCGGCCGACAAGGGGGCTCATGAGGTGATCGTTCAGGCGTTGGCACGGCTGACTCCCGACATCCCTGTATTGTCCGAGGAGTCGGGGCCCGAGGTGATGGCGGCGCGCCACGGCTGGTCCCGCTACTGGCTGGTGGATCCCCTCGATGGCACCAAGGAGTTTGTCTCCTGCAACGGTGAGTTCACCGTCAATATTGCGCTGATTGAAGAGGGGGCGCCGCGCTGGGGGCTGGTCTATGCCCCTGTGCTGGACAAGCTCTGGTATGGCGGCAAAGGCGTAGGCGCCTGGCGCGTCGTCGATGGCAAGCGCGAGCCCATCCAGACTCGGCCCCATCCTGAAGGAGAAGCGTGGCGGGTGGTAGGCAGTCGTAACCACCTGTCGCAGGAGACCCTCGATTTCTTGGCTCCCTTTGGTGAAATCGAGCTGGTCTCCATGGGCAGTTCGCTGAAGTTCTGCATCATCGCCGAGGGGGACGCCGAGCTCTATCCGCGCCTCGCCCCCACCTGCGAGTGGGATACTGGCGCTGCACAGGCTGTGCTGGAGGGGGCGGGTGGCAGCGTCACTCAACTCGATGGTTCACCGCTGCGCTACAACAAGCCCGACATCCTTAACCCCTGGTTTGTCGCCAGGGCGTGACCTTGCCAGTACGCTGAGCATCGCCCAATAAAAAGAGGCCGGAGCGGGTTGCATACCCACTCCGGCCTCTTTGTGTTTGACGCAGTTTTAAAAGACCTTCTTGAACGGCTTGATGGTGACTTTGGCATAGACGCCAGCTGCCACATAGGGATCGGCATCGGCCCAGGCCTGGGCATCCGCTTGCGAGGCAAATTCGGCGATGACAGTGCTGCCGGTAAAGCCGGCATCGGCCGGATCCTCGGCATCGATGGCCGGGTTGGGGCCGGCTGTCAGCAGCCGACCCTCATCCTGCAGGGCTTGCAGGCGAGCCAGATGGGCGGGGCGAACCTGCTTGCGCAGCGGCAGGCTGCCCTGAACATCTTCGGAGTAGATGAGATACCACATGAGACAATCCTTTTCTGATGAGGGTTATTTTTTCAGCTGTTCTTTTTGATCAGCCGGAATATGGCGGTAGAGGTAGACACCGCTGAGCAGGGTAAAGACCAGCGTCATCCCCAGCAGGCCGAACACCTTGAAGTTGACCCACATCTCTTGCGGCAGGTTGAAGGCCACATAGAGATTGAGCAGGCCGCAGACGGCAAAGAAACCGGCCCAGCCGAGGTTGACCCGATCCCAGATAGCCTCGGGCGCCTGCAGCTCCTTGGCCAGCATCTGCTTGATCAGGTTCTTGCCAAAGCCATAGCGGCTGATGAGCAGACCCAACGCAAACAGGGCGTTGATGACGGTCACTTTCCACTTGATGAAGGTGTCATCGTGGAAGAACACGGTGAGACCGCCAAAGAAGCCGACCAGCAGGAAGGTAAAAAGCTGCATCTTCTCGACCTTGCGATAGCGGATCCAGCTATAGGCGAGCTGCAGACCGGTGACCACCACCAGGGCGCCAGTGGCCATGTAGATGTCGTAGAACTTGTAGACCGCAAAGAAAACGATAAGTGGAATAAATTCAATAAATTGCTTCATTTCTGACGCCTAGTCCTCAAAGATGGCCTGCAAATTTTGCCCAGTCTACCTGCACGGTGGACAACGGCAAATGAATAAGACCGCTCATTTTTACGCCGGTTCCGCGCTGTCGCCAAACAGTTGGCGAGCAATGGTGAGCCCCAGTCGCTGCTGATCGGCCAGCAGGTCGCGGATATGGCGCTCTTCAATCAGGGGGTTGAGCAGCACGGCGCGCAGCAGGGTGAGGGGTTGGGCACCGTAGCGTACCACGGCGCGCTGGGTACGGGAGACGAAGCTGTGCCCCTCGGCGCGCTGGGCTTTTTGCAGCGCTACGTTGAAGGCGTTGATCTGCTCGTTGGCCGCTTCATCCAGCACCTTACCCTGCAGATGGGGCGGGATGCAGCGATAGGAGAGCAGATTCATCACCGGAGCAGACATCAGCTCGAAGGCCGGATTGCTGGTGATGAGCTCGGCCATCAGTCGGGCCCGGTCGTAGTTGGCCTCGATGAGGTCGGCATAGCCTTGCTGGCCGAACAGCTGGAAGGCGGCATCCAGATAGAGGGCGTTGGCCGGGCGGGTGCCCTCCAGCGTAAAGCGCCCCTGATCAAACGAGGTGGCTCGGATGGCGTAGGGGGCCTCCCGCTTGACCGCCATCATCAGGTCCGGCTGGCGGCAGAGCAGCATGCCGGTACCTAGCGGCACCAGCAGCTGTTTGTGGCCATCCAGAGTGACGGTATCGGCGTGCTCGATCCCGGCTAGCAGGTTTTGATAGCGGGGGGAGAAGAGGGTCGGGCCACCCCAGGCGGCATCCACGTGGAAGTGGAGCTGCTCGCGCTCGGCGATGGCGGCCAGCTCCGGCAGGGGATCGATGGAGCCAAAGTCGGTGCTGCCCGCCACGCCTACCAGCGCCAGCACTTTCAATTTTTGCTCTTTGCACTGGAGCAGCGCCTGTTCCAGCGCCGCCAGACTGAGCCGGTTCTGCTCGTCGGTCTCGAGGCGCCAGACGTTGCGGGCGCCCAGTCCCAGCAGATCCATCCCCTTGTCGAAGGAGTAGTGCATCAGCCGGGAGCCGAGAATGACGGCGCCGCGATAGCCCTGCTCATAGAGGGCGAACAGGTTGTCGCCGCAGGCGCGGTTGCGGGCCAGCCAGAGGGCGGTGACGTTGGCGATGGTGCCGCCGCTGGTCATGACGCCGAGGGCTGCATCCTTGGCATGCATTTGTTCACCGTAGAAAGCATCGTACATGCCATAGATGAGGCGGTGCAGCTTGGCCAGCACCTCCCGCTCCAGAAAGCTGAGCAGACGGGAGGACTCCATCTTCATCGGATTCTGGTTGAGCATCACCACCAGACGGGATAGCTCGGCAGTGAAGGCCGGCAATGGTGCCGTCATATGACCCATGTAGCGTGGCGAGGTGAGGTGAGAGGCGCCGGGTACCAGAGTAGCCAGCCGGGCGAGATAGGCCTCGGTTGAGCAGCCGCTGGCGGGCATGCTGGACTGGTCGAGCTGATGGGTGAACAGGTCGCGCTGGTAGGGGGCCTGACTGTCGTCGGAGTGGTGGAAGGTCTCCAGCAAGGTGCTCATCGCCTCGCCAAAGGCGGGATCCGCTTGTGCAAACAGCTCAGTCAACTTCATCAGGTTCTCCAGACCAGGTCACCGGGGTAGGTGTCTATGCCGCTTCTGTCGGGCATCGGCGGCAGAGCATACACCAAAGGGGGGCGGGTGACAGCCACCCCATTTTTTAAGCGAACACTTGTACTCTGAAATGGCGCTGGGTAGAGTGTCGCCAATGATGACGGAGTGAATGTTATGAGTGGTGTGATGGATTACTCCCCCCGGGAAGAGCTGGCCAACCGGCTGAGCCACGGTGCGGGATTGTTGCTGGGTATTGCCGGGTTGGTGCTGCTGCTCATCAAGGGGTGGGGGCAGGGCACGCAAGCGCTGGTGAGCTACAGCCTCTATGGTGGCAGTCTGGTGCTGCTCTATCTCGCCTCGACCCTCTACCACAGCATGGCGGAGGGCAAGGCGCGACGCTGGTGCAAGGTGTTTGATCACTGCGCCATCTATCTGCTGATCGCCGGTACCTATACCCCCTTCCTGCTGGTGGCGCTTGATACGCCGCTGGCGCGCGGACTGATGGTGGTGATCTGGGGGCTGGCGCTGGCCGGGGTGGTGTTCAAGCTGATATTCATCAATCGCTTCAAGAAGTTGTCGCTGTTTACCTATCTGATGCTGGGCTGGCTGTCGCTGGTGGTTATCTATCAGCTCTATATCCATCTGGCTGGTGAAGGGCTGCTGCTGCTCGCGGCGGGCGGACTGGTCTACAGCCTCGGGGTGATCTTCTACGTGGCCAAGCGAATTCCCTACAACCACGCCATCTGGCATCTGTTTGTGCTGGGGGGCAGCATTTGTCACTTTATGGCCATTTACGGCTATGTCGTTTAATTAACCCTTAATTGGTATTTTTTGCCGCACCAAAGGATAAATTCGTGCGTTATCACACAGTTGGCGGCATCGTTTGCTGACAAGCTAGGGACAGTTCAATTCGCAAAGGATGCACACAATGAGTGATATCGCGCTTTCCATCAGCATGTTGTCGCTGGTGGCAGTGCTGGGGCTCTGGCTGGGGAACTGGCGAGTCTATGGCGTCGGGTTGGGGATAGGAGGAGTGCTGTTCGGCGGTATCATAGTCGGGCACTTTGCCGGCCTCTCCGGTCTCGCACTGGATGAACAAACCCTGCACTTCATTCAAGAGTTCGGTCTGATCCTGTTTGTCTACACCATCGGCATTCAGGTTGGTCCCGGCTTCTTCTCTTCTCTGCGCAGCTCCGGCCTCAAGCTCAACGGCTTTGCGGCCCTGCTGGTGCTGCTCGGTGGCGTGGTCGCTGCGGCCCTGCACCAGCTGTTCGATGTACCGCTGCCGGTGATCCTCGGGGTCTTCTCCGGTGCGGTCACCAATACTCCTTCGCTCGGTGCGGGCCAGCAGATCCTGGGTGAACTGGGTGCAGCTCCCGGCTCCACCGGTCTGATGGGGATGGGCTATGCGGTTGCCTACCCGTTCGGCATCTGTGGCATTTTGCTCACCATGTGGCTGATCAGGGTCTTCTTTCGCATCAAGGTTGAGGAGGAAGCCGCCCAGTTCGAGCTGCAAACCGGCAAGACCAAGGAGAGCCTGCAGACCATCAACATCGCGGTGCGCAACCCCAATATGCATGGCCTGATGCTGAGCGAGATCCCGAGTCTCGACGAAGCCGATGTCATCTGTTCACGGCTCAAGCGCGGCGATGAGCTGATGGTGCCGCGTCCCGATTCGCGCATCGAGTTGGGCGACCTGCTCCACCTGGTGGGTGAGCGCCATGCGCTGCACAAGGTGCTGCTGGTGCTGGGGGAGGAGGTGGAGACCTCGCTCTCGACTCGTGGCACCGACCTGCGCGTCGAGCGGGTGGTGGTGACCAATGAGCAGGTATTGGGCAAGAAGATCCGCGATCTCGACATCAAACAGCGTTATGACGTGGTGATCTCCCGCCTCAATCGGGCCGGTATCGAGCTGGTGCCGACCAGCCAGACCAGCCTGCAGTTTGGTGACATCCTCAACCTGGTGGGGCGCCTCGATGCCATCGAAGCGGTGACCAATGTGGTCGGCAACGTGCAGCAAAAGCTGCAGCAGGTGCAGATGCTGCCGGTCTTTATCGGGATCGGTCTTGGCGTGCTGCTTGGCTCCATCCCCTTCTATCTGCCGGGCTTCCCGGCCGCGCTCAAGCTCGGCCTGGCGGGCGGGCCGCTGGTGGTGGCGCTGATCCTGTCGCGGATCGGCAGCATCGGCAAGCTCTACTGGTTCATGCCGCCGAGTGCCAACCTGGCGCTGCGGGAGATCGGGATCGTGCTGTTTCTGGCGGTGGTGGGATTCAAGTCTGGTGCCGGCTTCGTCGATACCCTGATCCACGGCGATGGCCCCTCATGGATGCTCTACGGCGTCGCCATTACCCTTATTCCGTTGCTGGTGGTCGGGGTGCTGGCTCGCCTCTATGGCAAGATGAACTACCTCACCCTGTGTGGTTTGCTGGCCGGCTCCATGACCGATCCTCCCGCGCTGGCCTTTGCCAACGCCATGCATCCGACCAGCGGCGCCAGTGCTCTCTCATATGCCACTGTCTACCCGCTGGTGATGTTCCTGCGGATCATCTCGCCGCAGCTCCTGGCCATCATCCTCTGGGCTGGCGCATAACTCTCTGAAATGGCAGGTGCATGGTTTGTCATGCTCCTGCCATATTTCTGTAATGTATTGATAAAATTGATTTTGTTTTATATCCCTCCGTTAGCTCCGACCCTTCTGGCCGGCTGAACAGTTCAGCCCCAAATCAGTCTATTCTTTCGAATTTTCTCACTGGTTATTTCCACTGCCTGTGTGCAAAGTAGGCTGTGGCTTTTTGCATGCAAATCAGGATTCAGGAGAGAACATGATTACCAATGCCATTACCTTGGAACAGGGCGTAACCGTAACCCAACTCAAAGGAAAAATTTACCTGCTTGCCGCAGACGGCAGCCGGAAGCTGTTGGTTGAAGGGGATGTACTGCCAAAAGGGGCTGTGATTGTCTCTCCCGATGGTGGCAGTTTTATGGGCGGCAACCAGTCGTTCAATGTGCAGCCGGCCGGTCAGCCGAGCGAGTCGGCCGAAGAGGGTGATGCACCCCAGCTGGCACAAAACGGTGCACCCGGCACTCCGAGCGATATCAATGCACTGCAACAAGCCATTTTGGGTGGCGCTGACCCGACCAAGACTTTTGAAGCCTCTGCCGCGGGTGGCGCACCTGCCGCTGGCGGTGGCGGCGTCGGCGGTGTTGCTGGTGCCAGCGGCAACGGCGGCTTTGTCACCATCGACCGCGTAGGTGATGCCACCATCTCCCAGGCTGGGTTTGATACGACCAATCCCGTCGATACCGGCGTTATCGCCAATGCCTTGCCGGGGACCGACAATCAGCTGATCGACCTTGTGCCGCCGGTGATCACCGTATCTGCCCCTGATAACACCAATGACACCACCCCAACTCTGACCGGTACCACTGATGCTCCGGCTGGCAGTATCGTGACCCTGCTGGTCACCGATGCGAATGGTAATCAGCAAACCCTTACCGCGACAGTCAATCCAAACGGCACTTTCACTGTCGATGTAGTCACCCCCTTGGCTGAGGGCTCTTATACCGTCACGGCCAGTGTCACCGATCCTGCGGGGAATACCGGCAATGCAAGTGACTCCGGGAGTGTTGACAGCACTGCCCCTTCCGCTCCGCAAGTGGAAATTCAGGATGGTGCGGACAATGTCATTTCCGCCAATGAGCGCGAAAATGGGGTAAATGTCATTATCCGCTTGCCGGGAGATGCCAAAGTTGGTGATCGCCTCGATGTGGATTGGAATGGCGATGGGGTACCTGACTCCACTACTACTCTGACTGCCAGTGACATCGGCAAAACCCAGGTGATCCTGACTATTCCCACAACTGATCTGCCGGTGAATGGTCCCATCAGGGTTGATGCGACTCTGACCGATCCGGTGGGCAATACCTCACCCAAGGGGACCGACAACAGCGTTGTGAATGCTGCGCCCCTGCCTGGTGACGACCAGTTCACTGTGGAAGAGGACGGTACCGTCACCATCAATGTGCTTGGCAATGACACGGATGCGGATGGTGATCGTCTCACTATTAGTGCCATTAATGGCCAGGCCATTGCCGAAGGTGGCACTGTAGCGATCAGCAATGGTTCCGTCACTCTGAGCAATGGCCAGTTGATCTTTACACCGGCCCCTAATTTCAACGGTGATATCTCTTTTGAATACACCATTACCGATGGTGTGAACAGCTCGACAGCCGGTGTTACCGGAACTGTTACACCCGTCAATGATGCCGCCATCATCGCGGGTGACGACATTGGCGCTGTGACTGAAGATGCCAGCCCAGATGTATTAACTGATACCGGTGTCCTGACCGTGACCGACGTGGACGGTGAGGACGAGGTGGCGTTCAAGACC
>NZ_CAWMDN010000171.1:0-18279 GCF_963866575.1 Aeromonas sp. L_1B5_3 | reverse complement strand
TGGTGCGCAGCCAGGGGCTGATGTGGTGGGGGCTGCTGCGCTTCGTGCTCGGCTGGTGCTTCGTGGTGGCGACCCTGTCGCTCATCGGCTATCTGGCCTCCTGGCATCTCTACTTCTATCCCCCCTATCTGCTGGCCTGGGCCCTGCTGGCGCCCGCCACCCTGTTGGCGTCCCACGGTTTGGTGCAGCTGCTGATGGGGGGAGGCGAGCGGGTGGCCAAGCGCAAGGTGGCCATCGTCGGTGCCAACGAGGCGGGCATGACCCTGCGTGATCGCATCGGGGCCAACGGCTATCTCAACATGGAGTTCGTCGGCTTTTTCGACGATCGCGAGCTGACCCGCCTCGACGCCGGTCGCATCAAGCCGGGCGAGCTGCTGGCCACCCTGGCCGGCATGGCCGAGGTGATCCAGCGCGAGGGGATCAGCCACGTCTACATCTCGCTGCCCATGTCCTCCCAACCCCGGGTGATGAGCCTGCTCGACAGCCTGCAAGACAGCACCGTCTCTATCTATTTTGTGCCCGACTATTTCGTGTTCGACATGATCCAAGGTCACGTCGACAACGTGGCCGGCATCCCGGTGGTGTGCGTCTGCGACTCCCCCTTCACCGGCCTCAAGGGGGTGGTGAAGCGCGCCGAGGACATCGTGCTCACCCTCGCCATCCTGGCCCTCATCTGGCCGCTGATGCTCGGCACCGCGCTGGCGGTCAAGCTCACCTCGCCGGGGCCGGTCATCTTCCGCCAGAAGCGCTACGGCATGGATGGCAAGAGCATTGTCGTCTACAAGTTCCGCTCCATGACGGTGATGGAGGATGGCGACAAGGTGGTGCAGGCGCGCCAGGGCGATCAGCGCTTCACCCCCATCGGCGGCTTCCTGCGTAAAAGCTCCCTCGACGAGCTGCCCCAGTTCATCAACGTGCTCGAGGGCAAGATGAGCATCGTCGGCCCACGCCCCCACGCCAACACCCACAACGAGTATTACCGCAAGCTGATCAAGGGCTACATGATCCGCCACAAGGTGCGCCCCGGCATCACCGGCTGGGCCCAGGTCAATGGCTGCCGGGGAGAGACCGACACCCTCGACAAGATGGAGAAACGGATCGAGTTCGATCTGGCCTATCTGCGCCACTGGTCACTGTGGATGGACCTGCGCATCGTCCTGATGACCGCCTATCAGACCGTCAAACCCAAGGGCAATGCCTACTGAGCGTAAGGATTGAGGATGAAGCAAAGAGACAGGGGAGTGGCGCTGTTAGGCGCCGCCGTGTTGTTGGTGCTGGGGGGCTGCGGCGAGGCGGAAAAACCGGCCGCCAGCCAGGTACTGGCCAGGGTCAACGGTAAGGAGCTGACCGTGCTGCAACTGAACTACCTGCTGGCCCAGCAGCCGCCGGGGCGTCAGCTCAGCGAGGCACAGAAGCAGCAGGTACTCGATGAGCTGGTGCGCCAGGAGATCCTGGTGCAGCGCGCCCAGGCCGACAAGCTGGATCGGGACCCGCAAGTGGTGCAGGCGCTCGAGTTTGCCCGCCGTCAGGTACTGGCCCAGTTGGTGCTGGCGCGCCACCCTGGGGCGCCGCTCGCGGCGCCGTCCGAGGAGGAGATCCGCGCCTACTACCAGCAGCACGAGGCGGAGTTTCGCCAGCGCCAGCGCTATGAGCTGACCGCGTTTCTGGTGCCGGAGGCGGCCCTCGACCAAGCCGCGCTGCGGGAGTTTGACGCCCTCGCCGACGAGACGGCCGCCGAGCGCTGGTTCAAGCAAAAGGGGGTGCCCTTCAACCGCCAGCAGGTGCAGGTGAGCAGCGAGGGGCTGCCCGCGCGACTCGCCACCCAGCTGCGCACCCTCAATCCGGGTGACACCCTGGTGGATCGGGCCAACGGCCAGCGGGTGCTGATGCGCCTCAAGCTTCGCGAGGAGGCGCCACTCACCCTGAGCCAGGCCAAGGCGCAGATCCTCGCCGAGTTGACCCGTCAACGTCAGCAGCAGCGTCTCGAGCAGCAGCTGGTCGCTCTGCGCGGCGATGCCAGCGTCGAGTACCTGCAACGTTTCGCCGCCGCGGCCGAGGAGGGGCCGGCCCAGACCGCCCAACTCGCCACCGGCCTCAAGGGATTGCAATGATGAACGTCTCACTGCGCCGGGGCCTGGCCCTGTTGTCACTGTTGCTGCTGTCCGGCTGGGCCGGTGCCGCCCCTTATCGCATGGGGGCCGGCGACATAGTGCGGGTCAGCGTCTATGGCAACCCGGATCTCTCCCTCGAGGCGGAGATCGCCGCCGACGGGCGCCTCAACGTCCCCCTGCTCGGCCAGGTGCCCATGGCGGGCCTCAGCCTCGATGAGGGGGAGCGGCTGCTGGCCGAGCGCTGGCGCGCCGCCGGCGTGCTCTCCCAGCCCCACGTCAACCTGCTGGTGACCGAATACCGCAGCCAGCTGGTCTCGGTATGGGGTGAGGTGAACCGCCCCGGCCAGTACCCGCTTAAAGTCGACACCCGCCTCTCGGGCATGCTGGCCGCTGCCGGCGGCGTCGCGCCGACCGGGGGCCAGAGCATCGAGCTGGTGCGTGGCAACCAGCGCACCCGCTACGAGCTCGGTGCCGAGGGGCTGCGTGACGATCCCCTGCTGCAACCGGGCGATCAGCTGGTGGTGCCACGTCAGCCGCAGGTCTACGTCTATGGCGAGGTGCTGCGCCCCGGCAGCTACCCGCTTGGCGCTGGGCTGACAGTGATGCAGTCGATCGCCCTGGCCGGCGGCTTCACCCCGCGCGCCGATCACGGCGACATCAGCCTGCAACACCAGGATGCCAACGGCGAGCTGGTCAACCAGGCCGTCACCCTGACCACTGGGCTCAAGGCCGATGCGGTCATCTTCGTCGGCGAGAGCTGGTTCTAGGAGCGAGCATGATGACCATTACCCAATTTTTTAGCGTCCTGCTGGCCCGCCGCCGCCTGTTGCTGCTGGTCGCGCTCACCGTGCTGGCGCTGGTGCTGGCCATGACCCTGCTGCTGCCCAAGCGCTACATGAGCGAGGCGGTGATCGCCGTCGATGGCGGCAGTGATCCGGTGCAGTTCAGCTCCCTCGGCCCCGTGGTGCAGCAGAACTATCTGGGTACCCAGGCGGCCATCGTCGCCAGTCACGCCACCGCCCTGCGGGTGGTGCGGGATCTGCGTCTGGCGGACTACCCCCAGGCCCAGGAGCGCTTTGCCCGCAGCGGCGAGGGTGGCGACATCGCCAGCTGGCTGGCTGCCGGCCTGCTGCGCGATCTCGACGTGGTGCCCGGCAAGGAGAGCAACACCATCACGGTGCGCTACGGCGCCGTGGATCCGGCCTTCGCCGCCGCCATCGCCAACGGCTTCGTCGATGCCTACCGCCACGTGGTGATCGAAAACCGCAGCGGCCAGGCACTGCAAAGTGAATCCTTCTTCAAGGATCAGATGGTCGATCTGCAACGGGATCTCGAGCAGCGCCAGGCGCGCCTGTCCGACTACCAGCGCCAGCACGGCATCCTGGCCGGCAGTCGCGATCGCATCGACACCGAGAGTCAGCGCCTGATGGAGCTGACCGGCCAAGTGACCCAGGCCGAGGCCGACTACATCGCCGCCTCTTCGCGGGTGACCGATGCCCAGAACAACGACAACCCGCTGCTGGCCCAGCTCACCCTGGCGCTGGCGGATCTGCGCAAGCAGCGCAGCCTGGTGGCCGAGCGCAGCGGCACCCGCCACCCCCAATATCAGCAACTCAATGCCCAGATCGCCGCCACCGAGCGCGAGCGGGCCGATCAGCAGGGGCGCATCGAGGCGCAGCGCCGCCAGAGCGTGGAGGCCATGGCCGCCCGCCTCAAGGCGCAGCAAGACGAGCTGGCGGAGCAAAAGCAGCGGGTGCTGGCTCTCAAGGATCGCCTGGCCGAGCTCGACATATTGCAGCGCGGGGTCGACAACGCCCAGCGCAGCTACGAGCTGGTGATGCAGAAGTGGTCCGAGGCGGCCATCCAGTCCAACGCCAGCCTGACCAACATCACAGTGCTGCAACGGGCCCAGCCCTCGGCCCGCCCCGTGTCGCCGCGCCCGCTCTTCAACCTGCTGTTCGGCACCCTGCTGGCGCTCGGTTGCGGCGCCCTGGCGAGCTTTCTGGTCGAGCTGCGCGCGCGCCGGGTGCGCTGCGCCGACGATCTCACCCACACTCTGGGGCTGCCCGTGCTCATCACATTGCAAGGGGAGCGTTCGCCCGCCCGCGCCCCCCGGCTGCTTCTCAACTGGCGCGGAGGTCAATCATGATGCCCCTCTCTTCCCGCGAACGCCTGCTCGAGCCGGCCGGCATGCCGCGCGTCGGCGAGCTGCTGCTGGCCGCCGGCAAGCTGACCGAGCTGCAACTCGGCCAGATCCTCAAGCACCAGCACGAGCACGGCACCCGCTTTGGCGAGGCGGCCCAGCAGCTGGGGCTGCTCAGCGAAGCCGACGTGCACGCCATGGTGGCGCGCCAGTTCTCCAGCTTCCTGGCCGAGCCGGGCAGCGCGCTCAGCGAACGCCTCTACATGGCCTATGCCGAGCGGTTGCTGGAAAAAGAGAAGATCAAGGCGCTGCGCAGCCAGTTGCAGCTCGCTTGGCTGGCTCAGGGGCAGCGCAGCCTGCTGCTGGGAGGGGTCGATGACGAGGCGACGCGTGCCACCTTGGCCGGCAACCTGGCCATCGCCTTCAGCCAGCTCGGTCTTGCCACCCTGCTGGTGGACGCCAACCTGCGCGGCAGCGCGCTGCCCGCCCTGCTCGGCAGTCGGCGTCGGGTCGGTCTGTCCGATCTGCTGGCCGGTCGCGGCGAGTTGGAGCGGCTGGTCGAGCCGGTGGCGGGGCTTGAGGATCTCGACTATCTGCCGGCCGGCACCCCGGCCCCCAACCCGCAGGAGCTGCTGTCGCGCAAGCGGATGCAGCAGCTGGTGCCCGAGCTGGCCCAGCGCTACGAGGTGGTGATCTACCACACCCCGGATCAGCACGAGTGGTACGACACCCAGATCCTCGCCTCCCTGGTGCCCGGCGTGCTGCTGCTGGCGCGGCGCGACGGCACGCCGCTGCCGGCGCTGGCCGACATGGTGGCGCGCCTGCGCCTGATCCGGGCCGAGCTGCTGGGGTGTGTCTACCTTGACTGACGCGATGCAGCTGCGACATGGCGCCGCCCTCTGGCTGGCGCTGGCCGCCCTGGCGGCCCTCTATGTGCCCCTGTTTCACGGCCTCTACTTCGCGCAAGGGGAGAGCCTAGGGGGGAGCACCGCTGCCCTGCTGCTGGTGCTGGCCCTCGGGTTGTTCATCCAGCAGTTGCTGGCCTGCCCGCTGCGCGGTGCGCCGGCACGCGCCCTCGGCGCCGTGGCGCTGCTGCAGGCGTCCGCCCTCTACCTGCTCGGCGAGCTGCTGCAACTGCCGATGTTCTCGGCCGGCTCGCTGATCCTGATGCTGGCCGCCGTGGTGCTGCTCTATTTTGGCCGCGCGGCGCTGCGCGAATTCCTGCTGCCGCTGCTGTTGTTGCTGTTTGTCATCCCGCTCCCCTATGTGCTGACCGACGTCATCGTGCAGCCGCTCAAGCTGTTTATCTCCGCCGTCACCGAGGGGCTGCTCTATTTGCTCGGCTACCCGGTGGCGCGCCAGGGGGTGGTGCTCTACCTCGGCCCTTATCAGCTGCTGGTGGCGGACGCCTGCTCCGGCATCAACTCCCTGTTCAGCCTGGAGGCGATCGCCCTGCTCTACCTGCACGTGGTCAAGCGTGGCGGCGCGGCGCGCAAGGCGGTCATCGGCCTGCTGATCGTGCCCATCTCGGTGCTGGCCAACGTGCTGCGGGTGCTCTTTATCGCCCTGCTCACCTATCACCAGGGCAACGCGGTGGGGCAGAGCTTCGTGCACGAGCTCTCTGGCCTGTTCCTGTTCGTGGTAGCGCTGCTGCTCATCATCGGCCTCGACGGCCTGCTCGATCGCCTCGGCCTTGCCTGCCCGCGGGAGGTGACCCCATGAAGGGCTACGCAGTACAAACCCTGCTGCTGCTGGCGCTGCTGCTGGTCATCGGTCTGCTTGGCCGGCACTGGCAGCAGGGGCGGGTCTGGCTGGCCGAGCGCCACCAGGTGGCGCTGGAGCAGCAGATCCCGGCGCGCTTTGCCGACTGGCAGCTGGTGCCGGGCGGGGCTGTGGTCGAGGTCTCCGGCGAGGCGCGTCAGGCCCTGGCCAGCCTCTACGAGCAGCAGATCGCCCGGGTCTACCGCGCCGCCGACGGCAGCGAGGTGATGCTCTCCCTGGTCTATGGCCGGGATCAGTCGAGCGATCTCTCCCAGGCGCATCGCCCGGAGATCTGCTACGTGGCGCAGGGCTTTCAGATTGAAGGGCGTGAGCCCATCACCCTCTCCCCGCTGGGGCAGGCGCTGCCCGCCACCCGGCTGCTGACCCGTCAGGGGAGCCGGGTCGAGCCGCTCACCTACTGGATGGTGGTGGGGGACAAGGTGGTGCGCCCCGGCCTCGAGCGCAAATGGGCCCAGCTCGGCTTTGCCCTGCGCAAAGAGATCCCGGACGGGGTGCTGCTGCGGGTCTCCAGCCTGGATGAGCGCGGCGAGCACGCCTTCGCCCTGCAACAGCGCTTCTTGACGGCGCTGCTGGCCGCCGTCGATCCGGCCACCCGGCGCCTGCTGGCGGGGGCGGGGGCATGAGCGCCCTGCTCTGGAGCCGGCCGCTGCCGGCCGCCTTGCAGGCGCACACCTCGTCAAGCGAGCGCGCCGTGCTGGCGCTGCTGCTGGCGAGCGTGCTCTATCAGAGCCTATTGTGCATGGTGAACACCCTGCTGTTTGCCATCAACCCGACCCTGGTGGCGCTGGTCGAGGCGCTCATCTACGGCGGAGTGCTGCTGCTGGTCTACCGCCGCCTGCCCCTCGGCCTCGCCCTGCTCGCCCTGCTAGCGCTGGTCAACCTGCTCTCCCTGACGGTGCTGCGCGGCCTGCTCGATGCCAAGTCGGTGCGCGACATCCTGATCATCCTGCTCTTCTTCTGGCTGGGGCTGCGCCATGGCTCGGCGGCGCTGGTCGACAAGGTCTTGCTGCTGGTGGTGGGGGTGGCGCTGCTGCTCGGCCTGTTCGAGTGGCTGGCGCTGGAGTGGTACATCCGGGTGTTCCACACCTTCTCCTACTTCGTCAACCAAAGCGGGATCGGCCGCGACGGCGGCGCCATCTTCAGCGGCCAGGCGCTCACCCTCAACGGCTTTCGCCCGGACGGCATCGGCCGCACCATCCTGCCCTGGCTGTTCGGGCCGCACCGCATCTCCTCGATCTTTCTCGAGCCGGTGTCGCTTGGCAACTTCTCGGTCATCGTGCTGATCTGGGCCCTGTGCCGGGAAGGGGAGCGGCGGGTGAGCCTGCTGCTCGCCGCCGGCGCCGCCATGCTGATCGCCCTGTCCGACTCGCGCTTCGGGCTGGCCATGAGCGCCATGCTGATCGCCCTGCGCCTGCTGCTGCCGCTGCGTGCCACCGCCCTGCTGGCGCTGGCGCCATGGGCCATGATGGCGGCCGTCTACATCTACAGTAACTGCTTCTTCGAGGGGGCCTACAGCGACTCCTTTGTCGGCCGCCTCACCTACACCGGCAAGGTGCTCGGCACCCTCGAGGTGGGCGACATGCTGGGGCTGCAATCGCCGCTCGGCAACTACGGCGACATGGGCTATGCCTACGTGCTGACCCGCTTCGGCCTGCCCTTCCTGCTGCTGGGGTGGGGGCTGCTGTGGCTGATCCCGCTGCACAGTGCGCCGGCGCTGCGGGTGCGCGCCCTCATCTCTCTTTACATCGCCATGATCCTCTCGATCAGCGGCACCTCCCTGTTTGCCCTCAAGTCGGCCGGCCTGCTCTGGTTCCTGGTCGGCAGCCTGTGCGCCGAGGGCGGCGCACGGCAGGAGGCCCTTTCCCATGCCGGAGTGCAGCGTCATGACCATTAAGGTGTTTCATGTGGTGCGTCAGTACCACCCCTCCATCGGCGGGCTGGAGGATGTGGTCTACAACATCGCTCAGCAGCAGTTGCACAGCGGCCAGCAGGCGCCGACCGTGGTGACCCTGGATCGCCTGTTTCGCGGTGAAGGCGAACGCCTGCCCGCCTACGAGGTGCGCGAGGGGGTGCCGGTGATCCGCCTGCCTTACTCGGGCTCGAGTCGCTACCCCTTGTGCTGGAACATCCTCTCGGCCATCCGCGAGGCCGACGTGGTGCACGTGCACGGGGTCGACTTCTTCTTCGACTTCCTGGCGCTGACCCGGCCGCTGCACCGCAAGCCGCTGCTGGCCTGCTCCCACGGCATCTTCTTTCACACCGAGTTTGCCAGCGGCGCCAAGAAGGTTTTCTTCAACACCGTCACCCGCGCCAGCAGCCTCGCCTACCGGCGCATCTTCGCCACCAGCGCCAACGACGGCCGCCTGTTCGGCCAGGTGGCCGCCCCGGCGCGCCTCGAGGTGATCGAGAACGGCGTCAACGTCGACAAGTTCCGCCTGCCGCCGCGCGCGCAACTGCCGCGCCACCTCATCTACTTCGGCCGCTGGGCCGAGAACAAGGGGCTCAAGGAGACGCTGGCCCTGTTTGCGGCGCTGCACCGGCGCGATCCCCGCTGGCGCCTCACCCTGGCCGGGCGCGAGTACGACCTCGACGCGGCCGAGCTGGCTGCCGAAGCGCGCCGGCTCGGGGTGGGCGAGGCGGTGCAGATCGCCGCCAACCCCTCTCAAGATGCGCTCAAGGGGCTCATCGCCGAGGCGGGTTACTTCATCTGCCAGTCGCGCCACGAAGGGTTTGGCCTGGCCGCCATCGAGGCGATGAGTGGCGGCCTCTATCCGCTGCTGAGCCCCATCCCGCCGTTTCGCCGGCTGGTGGAGGAGACCGGTCTCGGCCTGCTGCTGGAGGGGGACGAGGCGGCCCAGCTGGAATGCCTGCTGGCCCGGCACGAGGCGCTGGCGGGCGACTACCCGGCGCTCGGTGCGCGGCTGGTCGAGGCGATCGCCCACTACTCGTGGCAGGGGGTGGCGCAGCGCTACATGGCCGCTTACGCGGACGCGGTGTCGGGCCCGCGCTTGCAGGAGCAGCCCTCATGAGCCGCCTGCTGTGGTTGCTGTGGCTGCTGCTGGCCCTGCCGGGGCGGGCCGACTGCCTCAGTGAAGGCCCCCTGCCCGGCGTCAACCTGGCCGGGGCCGAGTTCAAGGCGACGGCGCTGCCGGGGCGCATCAACGTCGACTTTGTCTATCCGTCGAACGAGACCCTCGACTACTTCCGTGGCAAGGGGATGCGCCTGCTGCGCCTGCCGGTGACCTGGGAGCGGCTGCAACCCGAGACCGGCGGCGCCCTCTCGCCACTGCACCTGGGCGAGTTGCAGCGGCTGGCGCGCTACAGCGCCTTGCACGATCTCTGCCTGCTGGTGGATCTGCACAACTTCGGCAAGCGCCAAGGGTTGCCGCTCGATCAGGCGCCGCAGGCCGCCGATGCCCTGAGCGATCTCTGGCTGCGGCTGGCCGGGGCGCTGGCAGAGCAACAGGATCACGTGGCCCTGGGGCTGATGAACGAGCCGGCCCTGATCGGCCGCAGCCAGTGGGTCAGCCTGGCCGGCGAGGTACTGACCCGGCTGCGCGAGGCCAAGGTGGCCAACCTGGTGGTGGTGTCGGGCGGCAACTGGAGCGGCGCCCACGCCTGGTTTAGCGGCAGCGCGGCCCAGCCGAGCAACGCCGATCTGCTGGCCGGCTGGCGCGATCCGCTCGGGCGCAGCGTGATCGAGCTGCACCAGTACGCCGACAGCGACTACTCGGGCACCCACAACGACTGCATCGACCCGCAGAAGATGCGCACCATACTGCGCGCCGCCGGCGAGTGGGGCAGTCAGCACGGCCAGCGGCTGCTGCTCGGCGAGTTTGGTGTGCCGGCCAGCAGCGGCTGTCTGGCGGTGCTCGACGTGATGCTGGCCGAGCTGACGCGCGCCCCCTGGATGGGGTGGGCCTACTGGGCCGGCGGCCCCTGGTGGGGCAGCTACCCCTTCTCGGTGCAGCCCAGCGGCGATGGGCAGGACAAACCACAGATGGCCGTGCTGGCCGACTATCTCGCCCCAGCGGCAGGGAGCCAATGATGAACGAGTGCAAGACGATCCTGGGGTTTCCCATCTTCAACGGCTCGCGCGAGGCGCTGCGCGCCGAGCTGGAGCGCCGCGCCGGGCAGGTGTCGGGGCCCCTGTGCCTCTTCTACGCCAACAGCAACCTGCTTCAGCTGTGCCACGGCGAGGCGGCGCGTTTTAGCGAGCCGGGCATCCTCATCGCTAACGACGGGGTGGCCCTCAACCTGGCGGCGCGCCTGCTGACCGGCACGCCGTTTGCGGCCAACCTCAACGGCACCGATTTTACCCCCTACCTGGTGCGCACCAGCCCGATCTTTCGCCGGGTGTTCCTGCTCGGCGGCCAGAGCGGGGTGGCGGCGGGGGCGGCGGCCACTCTGGCGGCGAGCGGCGTCGAGGTGGTCGGCCATGCCGACGGTTATGGCGACATGACTGACGAGGCGGCGCTGCTGGCGCGCATCAACGGGGCGCGCCCCGACGTGCTGCTGCTGGCGCTCGGCAACCCGCGCCAGGAGCAGTGGCTGCTGGCGCACCGCGATGTGCTTGACGTGAAGCTGTTGGTGGGGGTGGGGGCGCTGCTCGACTTTCTCAGCGGCCGGGTGCCGCGAGCGCCGCGCTGGGTGCAGCAGCTGCGCTGCGAGTGGCTCTATCGCCTGCTCGGCGAGCCGCGCCGCCTGCTGCGCCGCTACACCCTGGAGATGGGGCGTTTCTTCTGGCTCTGCCTGCGCGATCGGCGCGGCGGGGAGGGGGCATGACCCAGGCACCCGATCTCGGCGCCGTGCCGCGTCGCCCCTGGCAGCGGCTGCTGGTGGGGGGGCTGCTGCCGGCCGGCATCAAGATAGCCAACGCCGGCCTGGGCTACCTGACGACCCTGATCGCGGCCTGGCTGCTCAGCCCGGCCGAGTACGGCCTGTTTGGCGCCGTCATCGCCTTCTCGTTGCTCTGCTCGTTTGCCCTGAGCTATGGCCAGCCGGTGGCGATGATCAAGTTCTACCACGAGCAGTTGGTGGCGAGCGGCGAGCGGGCGGCCGACCGCCAGTTGAGCTGGTCGCTGCTGGTGGGGGGGCTCTGCCTGCTGCTGTGCACCCTGGCCGGCGCCCTCTGGCTGTTTGCCGGCAAGACCGACGCGCGCGGCCTGGGGCTCATCGTGCTGTTTTGCCTGCTCTTTTCTGCCGGCGAGCTGCTCAGCGTGGCGCTGCGGGTCAAGGAGCGGATGCTGGCGGCGCTGGCGCCGCGCGACGCCCTGTGGCGGGCGCTGGTGATCGCCGCCCTCAGCCTGCTCTGGCTGGGGGGCAAGGCCGCCACCACCAGCCAGCTATTGCTGCTGATGAGTCTGCTGCTGCTGCCCTGCCTCGCCTATCAGCTGCGCCTGCTGGGGCCGCACTTAAGCTGGGTCTGGCGCGGCGAGGGGGCCCGCCTGCACCGGCGCTCCTGCGCCTTCTGGGGCATAGTGCTGACCGGCCCGATCCTGACCCAGGCCGGCACCCTGATCGTCTCGGGCAGCTTCGGGCTGGATGACTCGGGGGCCTATTTTGCCGCCGAGCGCACCTCCAACCTGCTCACCTTCCTGCTGGTGGCCATTCACATCGTGGTCGGCCCGCGTCTGGCGCGCGCCTTCGAGACCCGCGACTTTGCCACCACCCAGCGCCTGGTGGGGCTCTCGGCCCTGCTGGCGGGGGGCGCCTCCCTGCTGCTGTTTGTGCCGCTGGCTCTGTTTGGCAACGAGGTGCTGGCCTGCTTCTCGCCGCGCTACGCCGGGCAGGGGGCGCTGCTCTCCTGGCTCGCCTTGGCCCAGCTGTGCAATGCCATGGCCGGGGTGACCGCCTTTTTCTTGCAGATGGCCGGCTTCGAGCGGCTGACCCTGATCCTGTCGGCCTGGTTTGCCCTGCTGAGCCTAGGGCTGCAACTGCTGGCGGCGCGGCTCGGCTCGCTCGAGGGGGTGGCCATCGCCTCGGCCGGGGTGTCGCTGCTGCTCAACCTGGCCTGCATTCTCGCCTGCCGCCGTCACACCGGCGTCGACTCCACCCTGCTCGGGGTGTTCAGACAAGGAGGAGCTTTCCGATGAGGCTCGATTACATGCACTGGTACCGTGGCCTGGCCATGGTCTACATCATCGTCTGGCACTCGCTGACCCAGACCCTGGACTTTTCCACCCCCACGGCGCGCCTGCTGCAAAGCCTGCTATTCAACGGCACCGCCCTGTTCGTGTTCATCTCCGGCTTCCTGTTTGCCTATCTGGCGCCGCGCTACCAGTGGCAGGGGTTCATGAAGAAAAAAGCGCTGCACGTGCTGCTCCCCTACCTGGTGGTGTCGCTGCCGGGGATCCTCTGGCGCCTCACCCAGCTGCACCACGGGGTGCTGCCGGTGGACTATGTGCCGGCGGCGGTGATCGACAAGCCGATCCCCTTCGTGATCTGGTCGCTGCTCACCGGTTTTCATATCGGGCCGCTCTGGTTCGTCCCCTTCGTCTGCCTGCTGTTTCTCTGCTCACCCCTGTTCCACCGGCTGGTGGCGAGCCCGGCGCTCGGCACCGTGACCGCCCTGGCCCTGCTGGTGACCATCTTCACTTTCCGTCCCCAGTACAACCTCAACCCTTTGTGGAGCCTGCTCCACTTCAGCGGCTTCTACCTGCTCGGGATCTGGGTCTGCCGCCACCGCGACCACCCCTGGCTCGCCTCGACCCGCCTCATCGGCGTGCTGTCGCTGCTGCTGGCGGCCCTGGTGCTGTGGGAGCTGCGCCACCCCATCCCGGTGGCCTTCTCCATCCAGGAGCTGCTGCGCGAGGGGGCGCTGCGCCTCAATGTCAACGCGGCGCAGAAGGTGGTGATGTGCGTGCTGACCCTGATGCTGCTGCGCCGGGTTGAGCAGCGCCGCAGCCTCTGGTTCCCGCGCACCCTGCTGAGCCGGGTGGCGGAGTACAGCTTCGGCATCTACTTCGTGCACCACTACTTCATGATGGTGCTGGGCGAGCTGACTCAGCGGCTGCCCCCCATCGACATGGATGCCCGCCTGCTGCTGGTGTCGCTGCCCCATTTCGTCCTCAGCATGCTGGCCTCCATGGCCTTGATTTACCTGGTCAAGCTGACCACCAAGACCCGCAGCCGCTACCTGGTCGGAGTATGACGATGCGCCAGCCCCTCATCCCCATCTTCATCGCCTTCGATGACCACTACGCCCCCTTTGGCGCCTGCGTCATCAAGAGCGCCCTGCTGGCCAAGAGCGAGCGCTACGGGTTTGCGTTTCACGTGCTGCACGAGGGGCTCGGCGCCCCGGCGCGCCAGCGGCTCGACGAGCTGATGGCCGCGCACCCCGGCAACGAGCTGCATTTTGTCGATGTCTCCGACTACTTCGCCGCCATGGAGCTGCACGTCCACACCATCTACAACCGGGCTATTTACTACCGGCTGGCGATCCCGGATCTGCTGCCCCAGGCCGAGCGCGCCCTCTACCTTGACTCGGATCTCATCGTGCTCGGCGACCTGTGCGATCTCTACGACACGGATCTGCAAGGCTGCGCCCTGGCCGCCGCCCGCGACGTCATGATGCACGCCCTGGTGCGCACCAGCGGCCTGACCAACCGCGAGACCGGCAGCCTGCCGGTGCGCCGCTACTTTGGCGAGGTGCTTGGCCTGCCCGATCCCGAGTGCTACTTCCAGTCCGGGGTGATGGTGCTCGATCTGGCCCGCCTGCGCGCCCTGGGGCGGCTGCCGCAGATGCTGGAGCTGGCCGGGCGCAACCGCTACTGGATGCCGGATCAGGATGTGATCAACGCCCTCTTCGTCGGCGATATCGTCGCGCTGCCCCAGCGCTGGAACCTGCTCACCGGGGGCGGCGAGTACCACAGCTTCCTGGCCCGGGTCGATTCGCCGCTGCTGGCGGAGTATCGGGCGGCGCGGGCGAGCCCGGCCATCATCCACTACGCCAGCTTCACCAAGCCGTGGCGCTTTTGTGACATCGACTACGCCGAGCACTTCTGGGCCGTGCTGCGCCAGACCCCGTGGCGCGACGCCGTCTATGACTGGTTGCAGGAGGGGCGGCTGGTCTCCACCGCCTCTCTGCCGCAGACCATGAGCTGGCGCACCCTGCTCGGCGCCCTGGCCGAGAAGTGCTTTGGCAAGGGCACCCGACGCCGCACCGCCTTGGTCTATCTGCAACGCAAGCTGGGGAGGGCCTGAGATGACGGCCACCCCGCAGATGCCGGAGAGCCTGCCAAGCCTGGACGGGCTGCGCGCCATCGCCGCCCTGTTGGTGGTGTTTGTCCACTTCACCTTCTACGTGGCGCCAGAGAGTCCATTTCACTACCTCCAGCTCTTTCCGGGGGCGCGCTTTCCGTTCGGGCCCGTGGGGGTGGCGGGCTTTTTCACCCTGAGCGGCTTTCTGATGGCCTACCTCTACGCCTGGCGCCCCTGCACGGCGCCGGCCCTGCTTGGCTACCTGGTGGCGCGCTTTGCACGCATCGTGCCGGCCTACTGGCTCACCCTGCTGCTCTGCTTTTGCCTCTATCGGTGGCTGGACGGGGCGTTTGTGTTTCGCATCGACGGCCAGAACCTGCTGCGCCACCTGCTGTTTCTCGGCTCCGAGGGGGTGTTCTGGTCGATCCCCCCCGAGATCCAGTACTACCTGCTGTTTGCCGTGCTGTGGGGCGGCTGGCAGCAGTGGCTGGCCGGCCAGTGGCGGGGGCCGCTGCTGCTGGCGCTGCTCTGCGTCGGCCTGATGCTAAGTCGCGACTACTGGCCCGGCATCTTGCTGCCCGCCAAGCTCCACTTTTTTCTCGCCGGCAGCGCCGCCGCCCTGCTGCTGCGGGCGCTGCAACGGCGGCTGCACCCTTCGCCGCGCACCCTGATGGGGTTGCAGCTCGGCATGCTGCTGGTGCTGGCCTGCGCCCTGGCCGGGCTGGTCGGGGTGGCGCAGCAGACCTTCTACCTGCATCACCCCTTCTTCCTGCTGGTGGCGCTGCTGCTGCTGCTGTTTGCCTGGCGTACCCCGCTTTCGGATGCGCTGCTCGGCAACCGGCCGCTGCGCTGGCTGGGGCGGGTGAGTTTTAGCGTCTATCTGCTGCACGTGCCGGTCATCTTCGCCCTGGTGCAACTGCAAGGGGCGCTCGGGCTGAATGGGAGCGGCAGCGATCTGCTGATCCTGCTGCTGGCGGTGCTGCTGCCGGGGCTGGCCTGCGAATACATCGAGCTGCCCCTGTGCCGCGCCTGCCGCCAGTGGGCGCAGCGCCGGGGCGAGGCCCTGCTGCTGCGGCGCCAGCGCGCCTGAACAGGGATCCGTTTTCAACACTGACAGTGAATGCCTATGACAATTCTTCCGGTAATCATGGCCGGCGGCTCCGGCTCCCGGCTCTGGCCCCTCTCCCGAGGTGCCTACCCCAAGCAGTTCCTGCGCCTGTGCGGTGAACACACCATGTTGCAAGAGACCTTGCGGCGCCTGCACGGCCTGCCGTGCGCCGCGCCGCTGGTGATCTGCAACGAGGAGCACCGCTTCGTGGTGGCCGAGCAGCTGCGCGAGCTGGGTCAGCTCGCGGGCAACATCATCCTCGAGCCGGTCGGGCGCAACACGGCGCCGGCCATCGCCCTGGCCGCCCTGGCCGCCATCGAGAGCGGCGAGGACCCGCTGCTGCTGGTGCTGGCCGCCGATCACGTCATCACCGATCCGCAGGCCTTCAGCCAGTCGGTGCGCGCCGCCATGCCGCTGGCCGCCAGCGGTCATCTGGTCACCTTCGGCATAGTGCCGACCGGCCCCGAGACCGGCTATGGCTACCTGCGCCGGGGCGAGCAGATCGGCGCCGGCTACCGGGTCAGGCAGTTTGTCGAGAAGCCGGATCGGGCCCTCGCCGAGGCGTACCTGGCCTGCGGCGAGTACGCCTGGAACAGCGGCATGTTCCTGATGCGCGCCAGCCACTACTTAGAAGAGCTGACGCGTTTTGCCCCCGCCATCGCGGCGGCCTGCCGCGCCGCCATGGTTGGCACCACGCGCGATCTCGACTTTGTGCGGGTCGACGGGGCGGCCTTTGGCGCCTGTCCCTCCGACTCCATCGACTACGCGGTGATGGAGCACACCGAGTGTGCCCTGATGGTACCGATGGAGGCGGGCTGGTGCGACGTGGGCTCCTGGTCGTCCCTGTGGGAGATCAGCGAGAAGGACGGGGCCGGCAACGTGGCGCGCGGCGACGTGCTGCTGCAAGGGAGCCACAACAGCTATGTCCATGCGGACAGCGGCCTGGTGACCCTGGTCGGGGTGGACGATCTCATCGTGATCCAGACCAAGGATGCGGTGCTGGTGGCGCACCGGGATCAGGTGCAGGAGGTGAAGCAGGTGGTGGAGCGGCTCAAGCAGAGCGGGCGCCGCGAGTTTCACGAGCACCGCGAGCACTACCGGCCATGGGGCAAGATTGACACCATCGATCAAGGGGGGCGCTACCAGGTCAAGCACATCATGGTCAAGCCGGGGGAGCAGCTCTCGCTGCAGATGCACCACCACAGGGCCGAGCACTGGGTGGTGGTGAGCGGCACCGCCAGGGTCACTCTGGGCGAGGAGGTGCGCCTCGTTGGTGAGAACCAGTCGGTCTACATCCCCATCGGCGCCGTCCACTCGCTGGAGAACCCGGGCCGGATCCCGCTGCACCTCATCGAGGTGCAGTCCGGCGGCTACTTCGGGGATGACGACATCATCCGTTTTAACGATCGCTATGGCCGAACCTGAGGCCGGGAGGAAGAGATGTTTCGCAGCATGACCTGTTTCAAGGCCTATGACATCCGGGGCCGGCTCGGCGAGGAGCTGGACGAAGAGGTGGCCTACCGCATCGGCCGCGCCTATGCCCAGCTGTTGCAGCCGCGCGGCGTGGTCGTGGGGGGCGATGCACGCCACAGCAGTGCCGCGCTCAAGGCGGCGCTGGCCCGTGGCCTGATGGAGGGGGGCGCCGATGTGCACGATCTGGGGCTGGCCGGCACCGAGGAGGTCTATTTTGCCACCTTCCACCTAGGGCTCGACGGCGGCATCGAGGTGACCGCCAGCCACAACCCCATCGACTACAACGGCATGAAGCTGGTGCGCGAGCAGTCGCGCCCCATCAGCGGTGACAGCGGGCTCGATGCGATCCGCGCCCTGGCCGAGAGTGGCGAGTTCGCGCCGGCGCCGCGCCAGGGGTGCTATCACACGCTCAACGTGCTCGACGCCTATGTGGATCACCTGCTCGGTTACATCGATGTTGCGACCCTCAGACCGCTCAAGCTGGTGATCAACAGCGGCAACGGGGCCGCCGGCCACGTGGTGGAGGCGCTGGCCAGACGCCTGCGCGAGCGGGGAGCCCCCCTTGACATCCACAGCCTGCTCGGCGAGCCGGACGGGGACTTTCCCCACGGCATCCCCAACCCGCTGCTGCCCGAGTGCCGCGAGCAGACCCGCCGCGCCGTGCTGGAGCTGGGGGCCGATCTGGGCATCGCGTTTGACGGGGATTTCGATCGCTGCTTCCTGTTCGATGACGCGGGGAACTTCATCGAGGGCTACTACATCGTCGGGTTGCTGGCCGAGGCCTTCCTGCTCAAGGAGCCGGGGGCGCGCATCATCCACGATCCGCGCCTGTGCTGGAACACCGAGGAGATAGTGCGCGGTGGCGGCGGCGTGCCCGTGCTCTCCAAGACCGGCCACGCCTTCATCAAGGAGCGGATGCGCGAGGAGGACGCCATCTATGGCGGCGAGATGAGCGCCCACCACTACTTTCGCGATTTTGCCTACTGCGACAGCGGCATGATCCCCTGGTTGCTGGTGGTGGAGCTGGTCTCCCGCCGCGGTCTGCCCCTCAAGGCGATGCTGGCCGAGCAGATGGCGGCCTTCCCGGCCTCGGGGGAGATCAATCGCAAGCTGGAGAACAGTGCCGGTGTGCTCGCCGCCATCGAGCGCGCCTATGGGGCCGAGGCCTGGTCGGTCGACCGTACCGACGGCCTCTCCATGAGCTTTGGCCACTGGCGCTTCAATCTGCGCAGCTCCAATACCGAGCCGCTGATCCGGCTCAATGTGGAGTCGCGCGGCGATCGCGCCCTGATGGAGGCCAAGACCGCCGAGCTGCTGGCCATGCTGGAACCCGTCCCACAACTGGCGTGACTGGGGCCGGGGTCAGGTTGGGAAGGCTCCGATCGACTGTGGCCCATGGGGTACGCTAGGCTGGGGCTTTCCAAGCATGATGAGGAGAGCAAGGGAAGGTGCGAACAAGT